>JAEXNZ010000080.1 GCA_023439425.1 Pseudomonadota bacterium | reverse complement strand
TATGTTGGGCCCCGACACCATGGACCTGATGGCGTCGTCTATCGAGCGACGCTGCCGGCACCCAACACCTTGCAGCTGGCACTACAGGCATCCCCGCGGAAAGCCTCCGTCAGCCTGGCACGCACCTCATTATCAATGCGCCCCTCCGAGTCGTGCTTCTGCAGCGTCTTGTCGATGGCATCCAGGGTTTCCTTGCGCATCTCAGGCGTCATCGTGCTGGCCACCTCGAGCAGCACCGGTAGTGCTTCTGCAGTAGTCCGCGCGCGGCTGTTGGGATTGAGGTCGGTCAGCGTGGCACCCATGATCAACATGGAGATTCTGGGCTTCAGGTCATCGAGCAGCCGCCGCATGTCGTCCAGCGTTGCCGCATCGCCAGGGCTGACACGGCGCTTGAGCAGCTCACGACTCTCAATGTCCAACTGACGCGCGGCGCACAGAATCTGCATGTTGGTGGTGCGGTCCAACGCCACAGACAGGCGCGAAAGGATATCGCCGGGATCGGGCGTGGCCTGTGCCAGGCGCACCAGCTGCACGGTGGCGCTGTGCCCGTTTTCGCACGCGGTACGCAGGTCGGGCAGGACTTCGGGGCCGGCATCGGCCCGCGGTACCAGCAAGGGGTCGGCAACATCCATGGCGATCATCATCGCGGTCACCAGGGTTTCCCGGTCGGGCACGTTCTCGGGGGAAGCCGCATCGGCCAGACCGGTCAGCGCGTGCAGGCGTTCGGTCTGCTGTAGCAATGGGCTGACCGGGGGCAGGGTGACCGTGGCCTGCGCGGAACCGGCCAAAGCGGCCAACGCGGTGAAGCCGAGAAGGCGTGTACGTAGAGCGACGACGTCCATGTTGCATCCTTGTCATTGAGAGGCACCCAGAGTGTAGCCGTTGCGGCGGCCTGACGATGCGGTCGCATTCCGCGGCGTTTCACACCACAATGTCCGGGCACCACCGAACCGGCATCAAGGAAGGAACCCGCGTAGTGTCCAAGCACCCCAAGTCCGCACCGCCCACCCCAGACGATCTGCCGCTCGAGCCCATGAGCCCGGCACTGCCGCAGCACCCGGACCACGCGATGTACAAGCAGATCCGCCAGCATGTAACCAAGCTGGACAAGGACCACGGCCGCACCTTCGATGACGTGAGCGAACGGCTTATCAGCAGCCTGCTCGCCCTGGCCAAGGCCAACCGCCTCACCCGCGTCGACCACGTGGTGCTCAGCAACCCCACCGACGAGTACCCCACGGCGCACAACGTGTTCGTGGTGGAAGGCGATCTGGACAACCCGGGCCATCGACGCGCCAGCATGGAAACCATCGTGGCGGTCACGCCGCCCTCAGAAGACGACGAGCCACGCTGAGGTCGCGCCGAAAAGCGACCACACGCGACATCACAACGTCGCAAACGCCTCTACTTCACATCTTCACGCACGCCTATCCTCCTCGGGCATCACCCGACAGCGCAAGGAGCAGCGTGCAGTGAACACCACGAATCACCTCATCAGCAGCCGAGAAGAAGAAAAGCTGCGCAGGTCGGTCTGGGAGACCGGCGATTGGCTTACCGCCGAACAGATCATCGCGCTGGCAGAAATGAGCGACTACCCACAACGGGTGCAGCCGGACATGTGGAGGAAGAAGGGCATCATCTTCTCCATCCTGCGTAACGGCGTGGAGTACTACCCCGGCTACGGCCTGGACCAGGACGACGGCTTCCGGCCGCTTCTCGCCATGACCATGGTCACCAAGATCCTCGCCCCACACAAAGACTGCTGGGGCATGGCCGTGTGGTTTGCAGATGGCAACCCGCTGCTGGATGGACTATCCCCGCAGGAGTTGCTGGAGCTGGAGCCGAAGAATGTGATTGCGGCGGCGCTGGCCCTGGCCAAGGCACCGTAGAGCCACGCCCTGCGTGGCTTCGACCCAGTGTGATACGGTCCACCTGCGGCCGCAGACCGGCCGAGCCCCCGTAGAACTCATCCATAAGGACCATGTATGAACGAAGCCACCCAGGAAGCACTCTTCGACCGCCAGCTCATCATCGACGGCTATCTGCACGATAGAAGCCCGTTGCTGCAGCGCCTGAGCGTGGCGGGGCTGTTTGAGGTCGACTCACCGGTGAACGCGCTGAATCTTCCGGTTGAACGAGCATTTGCAGAGAAGCTCGGCTGCGCTCAGTTCTGCGCCGATCCGGTCCCCAGCTATCGCGAAGGCATGCTGGGCCAGCTTCAGAAGATCGAGAACTCCGCCCAGGGTCAAGCGGCCATGCAGGGCGATGAAAATGGCCTGCGGTCTGCCGCGGAATCGGTAGAGAATCTGCAGCTGACCATCAAGGCGGCGCTTATCAACGGCGACCTCGTCCTCGGCTAGATTTCAGGTGCGGCATCTGACGGAACGAACGCCTCAGCAAGAGAAATAGTTCCGTCCGACCGTGGAACGACATCCGCGGGGACGCGAATGGAAAGCCGCGAGAGTGTTTCTGGCCGCGAGAACACGAGATAGCGCTGACCAAGCAGTGTGCCCGGTTCCCGCTTGAAGCCAACGAGCAGGCCCTCAGCCAGGTCGACGAGAAAGGTGTAGTCATCCTGGGTGCTGCCGACGATCGGCTTCACGCGTAGGGCGGCGAGTACGGCGACGTCAGTGCTGAGGTCGATGGTGAAAAGTCGCTCGTGATGGCCGGACCGTTGGATGAAGTACTCAGTGCCTCCAAGTCCCAACCCGGTCAGCCTACGGCCGGACTGACCAAGCGAGTACTGATACTCGATTTCGCGGGAGTCGCCAGCAGGCGGATCCGCCTGCATGCGAGGCGTGCCTATGGATATCCCGGCTTCTACAAAGAAGGATGCTTTAGCTTCAGAATTCTGATCCATTGAGCGTGCTCGTCCATTGATTGAGGTGGCGGGCCGCGAAGCCACGCAGGGCGTGGCTCTACATCTGCAGTGCGGGTGGTACCACGGTCTGGGCCAGGAGCGGACTACCATCGGTCGTGACATCATCGCCAAGCGCGATGTATCGAACCGGATACGCATTGTCTCTACGGCTCTGAAATACCGCCACCAAGCCATACGCCAGGCCTCTCAGAAAGGTCAGGTCGTCGCTATCAATGCCAAACGATGCTTTCAGAGCAAACGCAGAACGGAGCGCCTGGGGCGTGCTCAAGTCAATGACAAAGACGCGCTCGGCCCCCGTTCGGTCCCGGGCCCACGAGTCGGTTACAAAGAGGCCGATGCCTTCGAAGGGCTTCTCATCCCTGAAGATCGAGTACTGGTACTCAATGTCATAGGGTGCTGCTGCGTCGGCCAGCCGAGGGCGATAGATCGTGAGGCGGTTCTGTTCGTCTACCGCACAGCCGATGTGCGGCTGGAAGTGAAGCGGTGCACTCATCTGGCTGTTTCCTTGATTGAAGACTCGATCCGCCCCGGGGTTCGATCGCCCCCTCATCCCTGGCTGGCCCATCCATCGTCCCTGATCCTGATGACAGGGACAACCCGTCCTTCCCGGTCGACCGAACGCGTCCCCCAGGCCGACGACGCGCATGGCGCATCGCTACGCGGTGCATACGGATTTCTGATCTTTGCTCGCCGATACCACGCTCACTGACGAATTCCCCCCTTCCTTGTGAAGCTTCAGTTGGTCATAACCATTGACCATGGTCGAAAGCTTCGCGTGCCCATACTTCGAGGTGGTGAAGCCAGGGTGGCTTTTGCTCAGGTGCTGCCCCAGCGCCGTGAGCGGCACCTTGCCGTTTGGGCTCTCCGACGCAAGCCTTCTCACCTCGTCAAAGAAGAACTGAGGACAGCTTTTAGGCTGTGGACCAGTCGTCTTCTTGGCCGCCTTCTCCGCCGGAGGCTGGGGCACTGGCGGTGCGGGCTTCTTCACCTGGGTGACGGCCGGTGGCGTCGGCTTGTTTGAAGTTGCCTCAAGGAACCGGTCGCAGATCTTCCTCAGCGGAGGAGGGGTCTTCGCATCACCAACGACGTAGACCGTGGCACCCCGCTCCCTGAGCTTCCTGCACAAGCAAACAAAGTCGCTGTCGCTGGTTACCAGAACGAAGGTATCCGCACGACCATCAAGCAGGACTTCGAACGCCTCCAGTGCAAGCGCGATATCGGTGGTGTTCTTCTTCGGGGCGTACTGATGCTGAAGGCACGGAACGAAGACTTCACGTGCGAGCACTTGATGCCAGACGCCGCTTAACGTCGTTTGATTGCCATAGCCACGCCGAATGGTGACCCTTCCTGCCTGGCTGGCAATCGGCATGACGAAGTCGACTATATCCGGCGCAACGTTGTCGCAGTCGATCATGACTGCGACTTTTGCCTGCTGCTGAGCGTCTTTCATGATCACCCCCTTGATCACGTTGGATTTCCCAGGTTCTAACGGGCATCGCGTAGCCACGCAGGGCGTGGCTCTACATGTGCATTGCGGGCTGTGTCTGTTCGCGTCCTTGCTGGCGTGCTTGCTCCTGCTTCACCACCTCCGCCTGCTCCAGGTTCTGCTGGGCGGGCTGAAGCATGGCTTCGCGTCCGTCCACCACCGCATTGAAGAAGGGCGGCTTGTCGCCATGGGGTGCATAAGTGGCGATCACGTTGTGCTCCCCATTCGGCCCCAATGCGCCCGTCACTCGATCCACGCGCTGGAAGGCCGGATTCTCCGCCTGCTTCCGGTAAAGCGAGGCCGCCACGTTATGGCTCTGCTCATCGTTCCAGTTGCCCGTCTTCTCCACCCACTTATGAATCTTGTCGTAGGCAGGATGGTCGGGGTGATTCGGGTGGTTGGGAAGGAGGGGGGGAGCAGGCGCTGGTGCCTCTGGATGTGGCGCGGTTACCGCCACAGCGTCCAACATGGGGGCGCTGCTCTGCGCCGGCGCGGGTGAAGCCGCCAGCTGGGCCTGGTGCCGAGCGACGTCTTCCACCGTGGTCGCGCTGTGCAGCACCACGCGGTTGCTCCCATCATCGCGGAACACGGCCACGGCGCTATCCGCGCTTGGTGCATGAGTATGCGGGTCCGGCATGAGCTCCAGCGTTATGCCTTCCGCACTGCCAGACTGTGCCAGCTTCTGCTGCACGGCGGCAGTGGTAGCGTCCAGCTGTTCGGGCGTGCGCTCGATGCCGTGCTTGGCGTACAGATCTTCCAGCTGGCCGCGTACGCCTTCGGGCTCAAGCTGCCGGTTCTCCCAGATCTGATCGGCCATCTGGCTCAGGCCCTGCACGCCGGCCTCCTGGCTTTGCCAGGTAAGTTCCAGCTCATCGCGCAGATTTAGATTGGCCGTACTGTCGAACAACACGCCGTCGTGAAGCCACTGCCCGTCGGCTTGACGTGTGTAGGTCTGCCCGTTGCTGGCCTTCAGGGTGTCGGGGTTGTCGCGGGCGTTCTGGATGGCAGATGGAATAGCAGAGCTATCGCGGGTGGCGAAGTCGTCCCAGCGCTGCTGTTCGTGGGCCACCATGTAGCGGGCGGCGAGGGCGGCCGGGGTATTGGCCGCATTCTGCGCAATGATGGTGCGCGATTGCTCATCCAGCATCGGCAGGCGTTCGGGATCCACCGGCTCACGATGGTTGATCGGCGCGCGGCCATCGACCAAGCGCTGGATTTCCAGCATCCACTCGCCGCTGCTTGGATCGCGCACATAGTCACGGCCGGTTTCGAAGGGTGCACGTGACGGATAGGTTTCCGCACTGGCGTTGATGCGGTACGGGTCGCGCGCTGGCGGCAGGTTGTCCAGCCCCAGCTCATAGGACGCCGTTGCGGCTTTGTGATTGAGCTGGCGCTCGAGCGTTCCAGTGGCCACATAGCTGGAGCGGAAGGTAACTTCGTTGCCCAGCGCATCCTGCACCGGGCGGACTTCGACACCGGTGCCCAGATCCGCGCTCTGCACCTGTTGCTGGTGTGCCCCGCGATACCACCGCCCTTCCGGATCAGCAGGATTGCGCTGCCACGTGCGGCCGAGCGAATCCTCTTGTATGTAAACGCGGTCGATATCCTTCTGCTTGGCCCAGTTGTCGCCCAGATAGGCACCAAATGCACCGCCGCCAATGCCGGTGATGATGGCCCCAGGGCCGGTCCACGAGCCCGTCGTCAGGCCCACGCCTGCCCCAGCGATGAAGCCGCCCACCGCACCGCCGACATTGCGGCCCACAAAATGCGCTGCGGTGGAGTCGGCAGCGGCGTCATTGCCTTGGGAGTGCAGTTGAACCCATTTGTGACCCGTGGTGCCGAAGTCGTGCGCCATGAGTGCGAGGCCGGCAATGCCGGCGGCCTTCATTCCCGGGTTCAGGCCGCCCGGGACGCGATGCGGTGTGGCTTCTGCGACAGCGTCAGCAACCTCTGCAACGGCAGCGGCGTGCGGTGGACCGCGTGGTGCGCCGGGCTGACCGGGCGCACGGTGCGGCGGCTCGGGAGCCTCAGCGGTGAGGTGCGGACCCTCCAGCGGCACTCCGCGCGCGGCGACCCAATCGAGCCGTGCGGTGGTCATCTCGGCGAGGCTGAGCGACTTGTAGTCGTCCAATGGGCGCGCGTATAGGGTTCTGGCTGGCGCGTCATAACCTTCAATGGGCATGAGCTTCAGGCGTATTTCGGCCACGGTGACCGGCTGGGCACCATTTACGGATGCCTGCTGCGCGAGGGTGCGCTCGAGCGCTTGGTACTCGGTGGCAGATTGGCTGGCGAAGGCGAGGGGATCTGGTCCAAAGGCGCTAACGGGATAGCCGTTGATGCGTGTGTTGGGGTGCTCAAGTGCCGTGGTCAGCTCGAAGTTGTTGAAGCCGCGATTGGCTGGGGCGTTTTCAACAAAGGCAACCAGTGGCTTGCCGGTGGCAATGGCGTTCTCGAAGTAGCGAGGGCTACCTGCGTTCCACATCATATCGCGCAGCGCACCCCCATACTCCTTTCTGTAGGGCACTACGCCCTCGGATTCCATGAAGACTTTGAATTTATCCTCTACGGACCTGAAATCAGCGTGTGGATGCGAAACGCTTCCCGTTTCATCAATGTATTGGCCCCACGGGGTGTCGCCGATGATTCCTGCCTTTTTCTTGACATCCTCCCCGTACTTCACTGCGTTGTCGAAATTGGAGGTGTCTGAGTTGTCTACGCCCGAGAAACCAACGTACTGCTTATCAGCGGGAAGTTCCGGTGGGTACTGCGCTATTTTTTCCTCAAGGAACTCTGCGAAGCTCATCGTCCCGTCCGGCCCCGACCCTGGGGCCTTGAGGTAGTCGATCACGCGACTCAGCTGCTCGGCCGAAATAGCGCCGCCGCCGTGTTTATTCGTGGCCCCTGCCAGCGTAGTACGTGCAAAGTCATCAAACCGGAAGGCGGTCATTTCGGCGCAGCCTGTGTGGTGTGCGCAGGTACCATGCACTCGGCAAGAATGATGGTGCCGTCCAGCGTCGTTGAAATCCCGCGAGGAGGTTGAACTCCGGCACGCTCAAGCGCAGCCAGATTCGTAATGACCAGGTTCAGTTGGGCATCCGTGTTGTCGCTTTGACCCGCGAACACGTTCACCAGACCCTGCGAAACATTCTGAATGAACGTAAAGTCATCGTCTCCGTTATTCAGAGTTTCCTTCAGCCGGAACAGGCGCTCAAAAACTGAATCACGCGTCAACTCGAGTGTGTAGACCCATGTTCTGCGACCGTCGCTGTTCTGGATCTGCTCGGTGCCAAAGATGCCAACGCTACCGATTCGTTCGCCGTCTCGGCGGAAAGAGTATTGATACTCGATGACGTCGCGACCGTCGGATAGGGTCGCGGGGACCATGCGTGGCTGCGGAATTAGTACCCCGCTGACGCTATCAAAAGCGGAGCTGTCTTGCGGGCGGAACACGATAGGCATGGATCATCCTTTGATTGAAAGCAGTGTCCGCCCCGGGGTTCGATCGCCCCCTCATCCCTGGCCGGCCCATCCATCGTCCCGCAACCCGATGGCAGGCACAACCCGACCCACCCGGTCGGCAGTCCAACGAACCCCAAACCGTCCGCCCAATCTCTTGCCCTGAGACCGCGATCCCGTATCATCACAGGGAGCCAGAATTTGGCACCAACCTGTCCTGGACGCTCCGCACCACATGAAAGCCCCCGCCCCTGAGCGTCGCACCAGCCTGCGCCTGTCGGCCGAGCAGCACGAAGCCATCGAGCGTCTGTGCCACCAGGACGGCGGCAAGGTGCCGATGAGCAGCTGGATCGCCCGGGCCATCGAAGACAAGATCGCCCGCGACACCGGCGTGGCCGAAACACCGGGCGTCGCTTCCGGCACGGGCGGGCATCGCTTCTATGAGTTCTTCGCTGGTGGTGGCATGGCCCGCGCGGGGTTGGGCCCGGACTGGCAGTGCCTGTTCGCCAACGACTTCGAGCCGATGAAGGGCCGCGCCTACCGGGAGAACTGGAACGGCGGCCACGACCTGCTGGTGGACGACATCAACAATGTCAGCCCGGCGCAATTGGCCGACGAGGCCGACCTGGCCTGGGCGTCGTTCCCTTGCCAGGACCTTTCGCTGGCGGGGGCCTACAAGGGCATCGGCCACTGGCAGGACAAGCAGCAGACCCGCTCGGGCACGTTCTGGGTGTTCTGGAGGCTGATGCAGTCGCTGCAGAATGAAGGTCGCGCGCCGCGCATTATCGTGCTGGAAAACGTGTACGGGGTGCTCACCTCTAACGAGGGCCGCGACTTCGCCGCCATTGGCAGCGCCTTTTCCAGCGCCGGCTATCGCTTTGGTGCATTGATGGTGGATGCACGCCACTTCGTGCCGCAGTCGCGCCCGCGGGTGTTCATCGTGGGCGTGCGCGACGATGTGGAACTCCCGGCCTCCTTGCTGGGCACGGAAGCGCACCCCACCTGGCATCCTCCCCGCATGGTGGAAGCCGTGGCCGGGCTGAGCAAGGCCGCCCGCAAGCAATGGCTGTGGTGGAACCTGCCCACGCCGCCGGCGCGCGCGCTGCACTTCGTGGACGTGATTGAAGACGCGCCCACCGGGGTGAAGTGGGATACCGCCGAGCGCACCCAGAAGCTGCTGGGCATGATGAGCGAGGCCAACCGCAAGAAGGTGCGCGAGGCGCAGAAGGCGGGCCGGCGCATGGTGGGTGGCGTGTACAAGCGCACCCGTCTGGACGAGGAGGGCAACAAGGTGCAGCGCGCCGAAGTGCGCTTCGACGACATTGCCGGTTGCCTGCGTACGCCATCCGGTGGTTCCAGCCGGCAGAGCATTCTGGTGGTGGAGGGCCGCAAGATCCGCTCACGCCTGCTGTCCCCGCGCGAGGCGGCACGGCTGATGGGTCTGCCGGATTCCTACCGTTTGCCAACCAACTACAACGACGCGTACCACATCGCCGGCGACGGCGTGGCAGTGCCGGTGGTGCGCCATCTGGCCGAGCACATTTTCGAACCGCTGCTGCAGCACGCGCAGCGTGCCGAGGTGGCGGCGTGAGCCTGTTTCCTGACGCAGAGGCTCCGGCTGCGGACGTTGCGACGCTGACCGCAGACACAGACTTTCTGCAGGCACTGGCTACCTACAGTCAGCAGGCCAAGGTGAAGGGCAAAGGCGCACTGGCCGTGATGCTGGTGGTGAACGACCACGCCCGCCGCGCCGCTGCCAACGGCACCTCATTGAACGCCGACGATCTGCTGACCGAGCAGGGCGGGCAGGTGCTGGGCCTGGGCCGTGCCGCAGTGCAGGCCATCCTCGCCCAGCACGGCATCACCCGCGTGCTGGCGGAGGAGGGCGGCCGGACCAGTCGCGGCAGCATCGGCTTCATGCGCGGCTACGTGGCGTTCTTGAACGAGCAGAGTGCCTTGCGTGGCGCGCTGGATCTTGCCGCCGCCGAGCGCTTCTGGATCACCCGCGTGGAAGCCTTTTTCGCCGGCAAGCCCTTCAGCATGAAGCTGGACGCCGCCTGGAGCCTGCGCACCGCCGTGCGTCACCTGACCGCGCAGGCTGAAGCGCGGCAGAAGGAAGCCGGCGGCACCATGTACCTGGGCACCATGATGCAGCACCTGGTGGGTGCCACCCTGCAGGTGGTGCTGCCTGAGGCCGAGAAGGCGCTGGTGGTACACCACGGTTCCAACCAGAGTGATCAGAAGCCGGATCGCCATGGCGATTTCGACCTGGGCGATGTGGCGGTGCATGTGAGCACCGCGCCGTCAGAGAGCCTGATCCGCAAGTGCGGGGAGAATCTGGGGAAGGGCAAGCGGCCGGTGATCGTCACTACGCGTCGTGGGCTGCTCACTGCAGAGGGGCTGTTGGAGAACGTTGGCATTCACGATCGTGTGGATGTGATCGAATTCGAGCAGTTCATGGCGACCAATGTGCTGCAGTTCGGGCGGTTCAGTGTGGATGGGCGGCGCGAGGTGTTTCAGTGGATTGTGGATGCGTATAACGACGTGGTGGAGAATCATGAGACGGACCCGAGCCTACGCATTGAGATGAGCGGCGGGAAATAACGGGGCGCTTCTCCGTTCTCTGGTCACGCGTTACCGGGCGTTGCACTACTACCGGCGGTCGTCTGTCGACCGACCCTACCGCGTTACGACATGCGTGATGCTGATTCGGTAGAGTCGGTCGCAAGACGACTGCCGATACCGCCAATCAGCGCATTAACGCATGGACCCCACCAACGAAACGCCTTTGGCGGAATCCACGCCCCGCGACATCACCCCATCCGAATCGCCGGATTCTCCCGCCCCTGCCGCTCCACCTCCCGCTGCTGGCTCTGCGCCAACGCCTGCGCGCGATCCGCACTCACCAGTTCCAAGCGCTGTAGCGACTGCTCTACAGGCGTCTGCACGGCTTCCTGTGTGGACATCGCCGCACGTCGGTGGGCGGGATCATTCAGATCCCCCTGCACAACAAAGACGGTGCGCCCGGGGCCATGTTCGGCTGTGGCAGCACTCAGCACAACGTGGTCAGCGCGATCTAGATTGTTCTCGCGTGCGAGCGCCATCACACTGGCGGTCATGCGTTCGCTGAACTCGTCAAACGTGCGCCCCTGCTTCGCGTCCAGTGCAGCTACCTGCTCGCGAACCTGCTGCATCAGCGGGTATTCGGGATGGCCCGGGCCGATGTCGGCAAGGCGGGTAATTGGCTGGTCCTTGTCCGGAACATCATCAATGGAGCCTGTCTTCGGACTTGGTGTGATGGTTCGGAAATTGTCTTCCGCATGAAACTGAGTCGACTTTTCCTGACGCTCCAGGCGCACCGCGCGGGCGTCGTTCAGCTCTGTTATGCGTGCGGGGTCCTTCTCTTGCTCGTGGAATACATCGCGTCCTCCGGTTCTGTAGTTCACCCACGTTCCGGTTTCCTCGAAGTAACGCGAGTACTTGTTGTGGCTGCCAATCACGTTTGGATCGACGGTGTTCCGACTATCCGTAAGCTGACCCAGCTCCATGACCCCAAGCTTCACCAAGTAGGCCCCGCCGTGTCGTGCTCCCTTCTCTGCGAAAGAGTCGACCAGCGTGTCCCACATACGGTTTACGCCCCAGTTGTCATTGACCAGCATGTTCCGCCAGATATCTTCCATCTTCTGCGGACCAGAGTCTTCTTGTGCGGCCTGGAGCAGCACGCGAGGTGTCCAGCAGTTAGGGTCAAGATCGTGCAGTTCAAATGCCTGATCGTGCGCCTTCATCACATCCTTCCCGGGAAGGTTGAGTGCAAGATCGGCTCGTCCGAGATCCATCCATGCCCTGCGGATTGCCAAGTCTTCGGTCAGGAGCGATTGCCCAAATCGCTCCCACTGCCGTTCTGTAAGTACTGCGTTCGGGTGATTTGAACCCCGATCATGCTAATTGGCAGCGTAATCCTGGGCGTATTTGTTTGCTACTTGCCCCGGCAAATTGTCATTCCTCACCACACCCAACGCCAGCGTCCCGTATCCGTCTGCACCCGGTAGCTGGGAAAGGTAGTTCCAGTAGAGTTCTCGATTGCCCGTCTTGGCGTAGTGTTCGAGGACTCGAAAGTTGTCTTCGGTCAGCTTACTCATTGTCTATTCCGTTAGAAGTTTGTATCAGTTGACTCTGGTGCGGCTCAGGAGGTCTCGGATTGCGTGTTCCATGGCCTTCCATTCCCTTAGGAAGGCGCGCTTGTAGCTCATTCTGATGACGAGGCCATCTTCGATGTCGACAATTGTGTGGTTGCAGCCAGCTGCAATCTCGCCGTCAACGCTGATGACCTCGCGGTCGCGCAGTATCACTCCATCACGTCGGTATGCAGGGTTGTCGCACTTGATCAACGTCGCTAGCGTCCCGCCCTCGTTCTTTGTCACGAACCAGTCATCTTCAAAGGCCGGGTTGCGCGGGTAGGGCCTGCCGTATTGCCTTTCATAAGACCTGGCGTAGTTGTCCAATCGCACGGGATCGATCGTGTAGGGCACAAGGCCCATAACCTCTGGCTGCGCGACCCGAAGGTCCAGTCGCGAAGCGGGGTCAGTTCGCTCCAGGGACCCGTCCGTGGAAGTTGCGACGTTGCTTGCGTGTCGGTCCAATACGGTCTCGATAGGAACTCGATCAATGAAGTCCACAAGAATCCGGATCTCCTTTCGGAAATCATTAGTACGCGGATTCGCCCGCGCCCCCGGCGCACTCGGCCCCATATCCGGCCACTCGATCACCAGGCTCACCCCTTCGCCGGGCCACGGCGCGATCTGGCTGTCCAGGTAATTGGCGGGAATCCGGAACGTATGCGGTCCCAGCTTCACATCCACAGGGGCGTCGGTATAGGTGTGGCCGTTGACGGTGCGGCCGGTCTGGGTGGCTTCGGACATGGTCGACCTCCTTTCCGGTTCCGTAGGTGGGGCCTTGGCGCACGCACCGGTGCAGACCGCAACCGCCAGTGCCAACAGTACGCAGCGGCCGGATGACATCACACGCATAGGGCCATTCCATTGCATTCAGTGCGGTCAGTATAGGCGGGGCCGGCGGAACGCCGCTGGAACCGTGTCGCAATCTGCCTGCGCCGCCCACCTCTGCTACCATACCGCCCTCAGCCAGCCTGCCCACGCCGTTCGGTGTGTGGGTCGGCCGCCCTCCCGCGGCCGCGCGAGCCAACCTCCTCCGCCTCTTTCGAAGGACGCTCGCATGCACCCCCGTACCCGGTTCCGTTCTGCCGCGCTGGCACTGGCCATCTCGCTCACCGTGGGCGCACCGTCGGCCTTTGCCGCTGAAACCGCGGCTACTGCCGCCGCCAATGTGGTCCGCAAGCCCGTTGCACAGGGCCTGTACGAGCTGGCCTTCAGCCCCCCCCAGAACGCCGTGTTCGTCGCTTCCTCGGGCGGCTTCGGCGACGACGCCGGCCCCTCGCAGGTGCTGCGCCTGAACCCCGAAACGCTGGCCGTGGAGAAAGCCATCCCGCTGGAACGCAAGGCCTTCGGCGTGGTGCTGGATGACGCGCACAACCGCCTGTACGTGGGCAACACCGTGGACACCTCGGTCACCGTGGTGGACACCGCGAACAACAAGGCCATCGGCATCGTGCAGCTGATGGAGAAGAAGGTCGGCAAGGACGGCAAGGCCGCCTACACCCACGACCTGCGCGAGCTGGTGGTGGACCCGGCCAACAACCGCCTGTACGTCACCGGTCATTCCGGCGAAGGCAGCGTGCTGTTCGTGGTCGACACGCAGACCCTGAAGCTGATCAACACCATTCCTGGCCTGGGCAACGCAAAGGCTCCGGGACTGGTGTTCGACGCCGCCAACAAGCGCGTGCTGACCTCGAATCTGCTGGGCGAAGTGGTCACCGTGGGCACTGACACCGCAAAGGTGGAGCAGCGCTTCAAGGTCACCGCCGAGCAGCCGATGAACCTGGCACTGGACCCGACCGGCAAGCGCCTGTTCGTCACCGACCAGGGCCTGGAGATGATCCGCAAGTACCAGGGCACCAGCATTCCGGGCTTCGTTTCCAAGCACCCGGGCAAGCGCGTGCTGGTGCTGGACCCGAAGACCGGCAAGGAACTGGCCAGCATCCCTACCGACGCCGGTCCGCTCGGCCTGTTGCTGGACGCACCGCGCAAGCGTCTGTACGTGACCAACCGCGAAGCCGGCACGGTCACCGCGTATGACAGCGACAGCTACAAGCAGCTTGCTACGTATGCAGTGCCCACGCACCCGAACAGCCTGGCGCTGGATGCGAAGAACAACGTCCTGTACGTCACCATCAAGAATGGCGACAAGGACGAGAAGGGCAGCGAGGAATCGGTGGCCCGCATCGCGCTGTAACCGCGTTACGGGAACCTGGTAACCGCGTAGAGCCACGC
>JAEXNZ010000078.1 GCA_023439425.1 Pseudomonadota bacterium | reverse complement strand
GTCCCAGAGCGGTGTCGCCCATGCCGACCTGGGCGCGCTTCAAAGTGCGCTGGCGGCCAACCTGGATGTCGACCGGCTGGCGATCCAGCTGGGCAGCAATGACGCCGCCAGCGGCCTGTTCGGCCGGATTGTCGCGCCCGACGGTCCGGCCACTGCGGCATTGGATGCGCAGGTGAACGCGCTGGACCTGCTGACCACCGGCATCAGCATCGCCAACAGCGGCCGCGCGGTGGAGGTCAGCCAGCTCAACGTGCTGGGCGTGCAGGCCAAAGCGGCAATCATCGAGCCGCCGTCCATCGCCATCGGCGGGGTCGGTACCCGCGCCTACAACGCGCAGGTGCGCCTGTTCCTCGACATCGACAGCAACAACCTGGCGTTGGGCCTGGGCAAGGTGCTTACCGCACTGGGCATCCGCCTGCGCCTGCCGATCCATGCCGATGTCACCAACGCCATGGCCACCGTGACCAGCCTGCAGTGCAGCGCGGTCCCGGCCACTGCCACCGTGCAGGTGGATTCGTCGGTGCTGCGCGCCTGCGTCGGCAAGGTCGCAGAGGCCGACCGCTTCTCCACCCGCAATGTCTGCGAAGCGTCCCTGCAGAACGAGCAGCTGCTCACCCTGCTGGGTGCACCGCTGATCAACGACCGTATCCAGCTCAACGCGCTCAGCCACAGCGAGAACCTGACCCTGGCCGCAGGCGAAACCAAATCCACCTGGATCAATCCGGCGCAGATCGGCACCGCGGTCAACGACCTGGTGCAGCAGCTGCTGCGGGTGCTGGGCGGCATGCTCAATCCCGCGGCAAAAGGCATGAACACCGCCACCACCGCCGACCAGCTGGCCGATCAGTTCCTCAAGGCCTCCAACCCGGGCAACGGGCTATACGACGTTGACCGCACCATTGCGCTGCTGCGCAATGGCAACCCGGCGCAGGGCATTTCCGCGTTTGGCGACTGGACCGTCGAAGACGGCGTGCCGTATGCCTGCGTGCTGGGGCTGGGTACCTGCTACCGGGACGGCTCGGTGTGGGAGGGCTACCGCGCCACCGTCACCGGCCAGGGCCTGGGCCTGCTCGACGGTCTGCTGGGCACGCTGCTGGGCGGGCTGGT
The DNA here is from genome assembly GCA_023439425.1 of Pseudomonadota bacterium. Lineage (GTDB taxonomy): Bacteria > Pseudomonadota > Gammaproteobacteria > Xanthomonadales > Xanthomonadaceae > Stenotrophomonas. The sequence goes on along the minus strand of JAEXNZ010000078.1, from coordinate 9,174 downwards.
GATCAACCGCTGCAGCGGTCTGGTCAGCGCGCTGCTGGCCTACAACGCCTGCGTCAAAGGCAACCTCGCCTCGTACATGCAGACCGCCCCGGCCGGCGTGCTCGACGCCTACCAGGGCAGCGGCAGCGTCACCGACCCTGGCACCAACACCGTGGCCTGCAGCGGCCTGCTCTGCACCCTGCTGCGCCCGGTGCTGGAAGGCGTGCTCAAACCGCTGCTCAACGGGGTGGGCACCCTGCTCACCACCACCCTGGCCACCGTGCTGGGCATTGAACTTGGCCGTACCGATGTGCACCTGCAGGCCACGCACTGCAATCCCGCGCAGCTTGTCTACTGAACCTACTGATGGAAGCCCCGATGATGACCACCACCTTCTCCACTGTTTCCATCAGCCGCAGCCTGCTGGCCCTGGCCCTGCTGCTCGCATCGCTGAGCGTGGTACCGGATGCCCATGCCCGCCGCGGCAAGAACGATGCGCCGGACATCGACCGCAGCGCGCCGGTGGTGCGCAACACCGTGGATGAGCTGCGCCAGTTGATGGACGGCCAGCAGCTCACCGAACTGCGCACCACGTACAACGGCACCTACGGAGCCAGCCTGCTGTTCAATGCCAGCACGCTGCAGTATTACGTGTCACTGTTCCAGGGCAAGGAATTCTGGCGCGTGATCAAGACCGACTCGGTGGAGACCGCCGAGAACGTCTACGAAACCTTCGTGAAGCAGACCCGCGACCTCGCACAGGTGAACATCGACACCATCCGCCTGGAAGCCGGCAAGCGTTACACCGAGAGCCTGGTGGCCTACAACGAGCAGCGCCTGCGCAGCCTGCAGCAGGAAGCTGACCTGCAGCGCCAGCAGGCCCAGCAGGTCAGCAGTGCGATCCAGCAGGCCAAGCAGCAGGCCGTGTCGCTGAGCACCGACCTGCGCAGCAGCAACACCCAGCTGGAACAGCTCAACCAGCGCATCCAGGCGTTGCAGGCACAGCAGGGCAACCCGGAACTGTCACTGCCGACCCCGCCGCACCCGACCGCCAGCACCGCGCATGCGGTCGCGGGGGAAGCGGGTACGCCGTAAGGGCAAGGGGTGCCCGGTGGGTGTGTCGGGATGCCGGTGCAACGGACGCTGCCCCGACGCAGGGGATGCTGGGGATGCTGGTAGGGTCGCACGATAGTCGACCGCCGATAACGGCGGGTACTTCATTGGGGCATGACCATTGAACGAAGGCGCATTTCCGTTCAATGGTCATGCGTTACCGAACTTTATCCATCATCAGTGACGGAAACGACCCCAGCCACTCCATAATGCACACCGTGCCCCCATGGAGCGTCACCATGTCAGCCCCCGATTCGCCGCTGGTCTTCTACGTCCGCCTGCAGGTCAAACCCGAGCGCACCCAGGACTGGCTCGACGCCGTCCACACACTGATCGACCGCATGTCCGAGGAACCGGCCTTCGTTTCCTGCGACCTGCATCGTGACGCGCACGATCCAACCCTGTTCACGCTCTATGAGCGCTGGGATGAGGAATCAGTCGCGGCGTTCCTGGAGCACCAGTCCACCGATTACCGTGCCGCCTATGACGCCCTGCTACCGGACCTGCTGCAGAAACCGCGCGAACCGCAGGTGCTTGAGCTGCTGCAGAGCTGGGGGTGATGTAGAGGGTGCAAACAAAAACGGCGACCCGGAGGTCGCCGTTTCCACATCACATCACCGGCATGATCAGGCCGCCTTGGCCTGCTCGCTCTGGCGCTTCACCAGCGCATTGAATCGGGCCAGCGAGGTCAGGTGGTGGTGCACCAGTGCCAGCCAGCCGTTGCGGTGCCAGGCCAGCACGATGTCGTCGGGCAGCTTTGCGAACTTTTCCACGTCGACGACGTGGAAGCCGTTCACCGACATCTTCTCGCCATTGTTCAGGGTGACGTCGATGCTGCGCTCGACCAGCAGGTCCTGGGCCAGCAGCGCGGCGCTGAACTGACGGGTCTGCTCGTACTCGCGGGTGAAATCGGCGCAGAACTTCATGGCGTTGTCGACCAGCTCGGTGGCCTTGCCGTCAACGAACAGCGGCTCGCCTTCGTCGCTTTCGCCCTTGTTGACCTGGTCCGAACCGGCGTCCAGCGCCAGCAGGAAATTGCCTTCGTCGTCGGACTGCATGAACACGAACGGGTAGCGGCGCAGGTAGGCCGGGGCGTAGGTGTCGTCGGCCCACTTGCCGTCGGTGACGAACAGGTTGTTGCGGCTCAGGCCCACCGCCACGATCGGCGAGGCGTCCTGGCCGGTGAACAGGATCGGGAAGTGCTGTGCGGCCATGCCGAACTCGCCGATCACTGCCGGAATGGCGTTGGTTTCAGCAGCAAACGCCAGCGAACCCGGGCGCAGACGCCAGTTGGCGTGCTTGTCCGATTGCAGCGGCAGCGGCTCACGGTAGAACAGCGGACCGGAAGCCTGGGCCGGAGCGGCCGGCGGAGTAGTCGTTTCAGCAGTCATGGAATTGGTCAGGTACGACGCGCCAGACAGCCCGGGCGCGAAAGCGGGCACCACATTGATCGGTCACTATAGCGTGGCTTTTTGACGATTTCTGCCATGCCGGTTGGCACGGCCCACTACAGCCCGGTGAATTCGCTGCAGTCAGGCAGCGGGGTGTCAGGCCGGTAGTGGCCGTCCTGCCAGCGCAGGCGACGCCGGTAGGTGCAGGTGCGGTCGGTTTCGGTGCTCAGGTCCTTGGCGGTCAACGGCCCCTTTTCCAGCGAATCGCCAACGCGTGAAACACCGGCTGGGAAACGTGTGGCCCGGGTGTGGAACTGCAACACGGGCATGCCCCGACCCGCCGGATCCAGCCCCAACTGCGCAGCAAAGCGGTATTCATCGTGGCAGGCATCGGCGCGTGCGGTGACGTCCGCCTCGCTGAAACAGGCCCGGATCAGCGCGCTGCCCGCCATGGGCAGGGTCGCCACCGTGTCGGTCTGGATGCCGTCGTTCTCGTGATACAGACGCACCAGCATCAGCTCGGAGGTGCTGGCCCCGCCGCCTGAATACGATGTCCGCCACTGGCGTAGCGCACCCACCAGCACATTCTGCAGCGCTGCCTGCCCAGCATCCGTCGGCGCTTGCGGCGCACCGATGCCCGGGCCCAGTCGCACAATGAAGGGCCAGGGCTGCTCGCTGTCCGCCTCATCCTCGCTGGGCAGCGGCACGTAGCGCAGACGGACGTCGCGCTCCCCGGCTACCTGCTGGGCCAGCTCCAGTTGCGCCCCGGCTTCGTCCCGTACGGTGCGCACGCACCAGGCACGGTCCGTGGTGCAGTACCACGCCGAGGAATCCGCATCGGCGGCCGCTGCACCGGGCGGTGCCGCCTGCTCGGTCAGCGGCTCCAGCCGGTTGCCAGCAGCATCCTGCGCGTGAGTCGCTGGCTGGGCCTGGGCGCTGCCGGCGGTCAAGGCCAACAGCAGCAGGGAATGGGAAAAGCGTCGGCGTGATGCCGTCATGGGAATACGTCCTTGTGGTGCGTCCTGTCGGGTTCATGATGACACGCATCGCATGAATCCGTAGAGCCACGCCCTGCGTGGCTGCGCGGTTCGTAGAGACGCGCCATGCGCGTCAACGCACCCCGTCCAGCGCCTCCGTTGCCCCGGTCAGCACCGCGCAGGCGTGATCCTGCAGCTCCTCACCACTGGCCTGGTGGCCGGCGTCGGCATCAGCCTGGGTCGCCAGCAGCACAAAGCCCGGCGCGCGCACGTCCTCACCCTGCCCCACCACCACCAGCGACCAGCGCCCCATCTCGCCGGGCGCGGCCAGGTCATCGGCCAGCAGGCGAATGGGATCGGCGGTCAGCGCTTCACCGTCCAGCCGTCTGGCTTGGTACACATGCCCGCGCAGCGGCTGCGGCAGAGGCTGCCACGTCGGGCCGATGGCCGGCTGCATCGCCTGCAGCTGGTCGCGGATGTCCGCGCGCAGGCAATCCACATGGATGTGCAGCTGGTTCTGCGAACGGCCGTGCGCGGAATTCAGCGCCAGGCTGGCCACGTCACGCGGCAGCGGCTGGCCCAGCGCGCGCTCGGTGTAGGCGCGCGCCTGCCAGGCGGCGGCGAAGTAATTGGGCGTGCCCGCCTGGAGCAGATGCGGGCTTTCAATGCCGGTCACCTTGTCCAGCGGCATCAGCAGGAACTGGTAATCGCCGTGGGTGTCCTTGACCAGCACATCCCGGCGCTGCGGGGCCGTTGATACCGCCAGACAGGAACCGCGCGGGGTGTCGGTGCCCACGCAATCGCGCTGGATCACGCCCCACAGGGCATCGGGATTCGGGGTCGGTTTCGGCGGTGGCGCGGTGGTGCAGGCGGCCAGGCACAGCGGCAGCGCCAGCAGGGAAACACGAAGGGAAGACACAGGACAGCAGTTCCAACGCCCGGCCCGGTGCGGGGGGCTTTGGCCGGCATTGTACCGGTCACCCCATCACCCCGCGCTCCGGGCGCAGTGGTATGTTCGAGCCACGTTACCGCAGGAGCGACCGATGTCCCGGCATACCCGCATTGCAGTTCCCGTTCTGGCCGTTGCGGCCACCCTGCTGCCCGGCTGTGTCAGCAGCCCCGGGCCTGAAGTACGCGGCAGTGGTCAATGCCATGACGCCCCCCTGCAATGGGCGGTAGGCCAGCCCGCCGCGGAAGAAACCATGCGCAAGCTGTTCCGAGAAAGCGGAGCCGGTCTGATCAACCCGATCGGCCCCGCCACGGTTGTCAGCAAGGACCGTCGCGACGACCGCCTGCGGGTGTTCATCGACAAGGACAATGTGATTACCGCAGTGCGTTGCGAATAATCGCCGGTCCGGCATCACGACGCGCACGGCGCGTCGCTACACCAGTGCATCACGCCCGATATCGGCAATCGTCCGCGCGCCAGTCAGCGTCATCGCCACCCGCATTTCCTTCGCGATCAGATCCAGCAGATTGGCCACCGCCGCCTCCCCGCCGGTGGCCAGCGCATAAACGAATGCCCGCCCCAGCAACACGGTATCGGCCCCCAGCGCCAGCATCCGCACCACATCCAAGCCTGAGCGCACACCCGAATCCACCAGCACCTTCAGCTCGCCCTGCACCGCATCGGCGATTGCCGGTAACGCCCGTGCGGTGGACAACACCCCATCCAGCTGTCGGCCGCCGTGGTTGGACACCACGATGCCATCGGCACCGAAACGCACCGCATCGCGCGCATCGTCCGGGTCCAGAATGCCCTTGATCACCATCGGCCCGGTCCAGAACTCGCGGATCCACTCCAGGTCCTTCCACGAAATGGAGGGATCAAAATTCGCCCCGAGCCAGCCGATGTAATCGGCCAGACCGGTCGGTGCTCCCCGATACGCCGACACGTTGCCCAGGTCATGCGGCCGCCCGAACAACCCCACGTCCCACGCCCAGCGCGGATGGGTTACCGCCTGCAGCATGCGCCGCAGCGGTCCGTTCGGCCCGCTCATGCCCGAATGCGCATCGCGGTAACGCGCCCCGGGCACCGGCATGTCGACGGTGAACACCAGGGTGGTCACGCCCGCCGCCTTGGCACGCTCCAGCGCGTTGCGCATGAAGCCACGGTCCTTCAGCACATACAGCTGGAACCACATCGGCCGGGGAATCTTCGGGGCCACCTCCTCGATCGGGCACACCGACACCGTCGACAAGGTAAACGGAATGCCCCGGCTGGCGGCCGCACGCGCGGCCTGCACTTCGCCGCGCCGCGCGAACATGCCGGTCAGGCCAACAGGGGCCAACGCAACCGGCATCGCCAGCCGCTCACCGAACAGCTCGGTGTCCAGGCTCAGCTCGGACATGTCGCGCAGCACGCGCTGGCGCAGCGCCACATCGGACAGGTCGGAGACGTTGCGGCGCAGGGTCTGCTCGGCGTACGCACCGCCGTCAATGTAGTGGAACAGGAACGGCGGCAGGCGACGCTGCGCGGCAGCGCGGTAGTCCGAAGCGGCGGAAATGATCATGGGTCAGCAACACCGGGCGACAGTCCGCTCACAGCATACCGGGCCCCCTGCCCCGCTGCGCACGCCGCGCATTAGCCCAATGGGTCGGTGCCGACCGTTGGTCGGCACATCGGCCGCAGCCGGGCGACTCAGCAGCCGCAGTCGCTGCTGGGCCCCTTCAACTCCACGCCATTGCCATCAGGATCCTGCACATACAGCGACAGTCCGTCGCCCTCGGCACCGAAATTGCTGCTGGCCGGGGCATCCACAGCGATGCCATGCATCTGCAGATGTTCGCGCAGCTGCGCTTCGTTGAACGGCTCCACGCGCAGGCACAGGTGCGCCATGTTGCGGCCCTGCACGCCTGCCGCCGCGCCGCCGGGCAGGCCGAGCTTGCCGTGGATGTCGACCAGGTCGATCATCGAGTTGCCGGCGTGCAGATGCACCATGCCCAGCGACGGCCGCTCGCGCGCTACGGTGCAACCCAGCACATCACGATAGAAATGCAGCGCGCGCGGCAGGTCGCTGACCCGCAGCACCACGTGGTCCAGGCACTGCACGGCGAAGGTGGCTTTTCCGGCGGCGGTGGCGTTCATAACTTCTCCAGCTTGTCGGAAATCCGGCGGAACACCGCCAGCACCAGCACGCAGAGCACACTCACGCCCAGCGCGATCACATATTCGCCAATGCCGACGGCAATGCCGATGGCCGCGGCCATCACCAGCGAGCTGGCGGTGGTCAGCCCGCTGACCTGGTCGTCGCGGCTGCCACGCAGAATGGTGCCGGCGGCCACGAAGCCCACGCAGGCCACCACGGCCTCGATCAGACGCACCGGGTCAACCTGCAACAGGTCGCGGTAGCGTTCCTGCTGGAAATGCTCGGCAATGCTGTCGCCCAGGCCGACGATGAGCGCTGCCGCCCCGGCAATCAGCATGTGCGTGCGCAATCCGGCGGCGTGCTTGCCGAGCTCGCGCTCGATCCCCAGCACCCCGCCGAACAGCATGGCCGCGGCCACCCGCAGCAACAGCGACAGATCCTGCTCCCAGCCCATCCGCATCTCCTCGGTAATGCGCGAAGCGTTGCGCGAAGGGCGTGGCTATGCCGTGAAGCGATGTGAATGCGGCCGTGACCGGCAAGCGATCAGTGCGCCAGATAGCCGCCGTCGATGGCGTAGTAGGTGCCGGTGGCGAACGAGGCATCGTCACTGGCCAGCCAGGCCACCAGAGCCGCCACCTCTTCCGAACGCCCCAGTCGCTTCAGCGCATGCTTGTCTTCCAGCGCCTTGCGCACCGCCGGGTCCATCTTGTCCAGCAGCGGCGTGGCGATGAAGCCCGGGCCGACCGCATTCACGCGGATCTTGTCAGCGGCATGCTCCCAGGCTGCGGTTTGGGTCAAACCGACCACGCCATGCTTGGCCGCCACATAGGCCGCCGAATTGTCGAAGCCCACCTGGCCCAGGATCGAGGCCATGTTGATGATGCTGCCGCCCTTTCCGGACTTGCGCAGCGCCTGGATCTGCGCGCGCTGGCACAGGAACACGCTGTTGAGGTTCACGTCGATCACGCGCTTCCAGCCGTCGACCGGATAGTCGCCACTGGGCGCGGACGGCCCGCCGATACCGGCATTGTTCACCGCGATGTCCAGGCCGCCCAGTTCCTGCACGGTCTGCTTCACTGCCGCGTCAACGGCGGCTTCATCGGTGACGTCCAAGGCGATTCCGATCGTCTTCACGCCACGTGCGGCCAGCGCTTCGGCGGTTTTCTTCACCGCGTCTTCCTTCAGGTCCCACACCGCCACGGCCGCACCGGAGTCGGCGAACAGTTCGGCCACGGCGAGGCCAATGCCGGATACGCCGCCGGTGACGATGGCGACCTTGCCCTTGAGCTGGTAATCAATCATTGCGTGTGTCTCCACAGGTATCAGGGGGGAAAGCACCCCTACGCTACGCCTGTGATGCGTTACACAAGGTGCATGCAAAGCGCCTTCCGACCGCAACAAACCTTCCCATCGCTGCAACGCACGCGGCCGTATGCTGAAGGTCGTACTGTTCTTCCCTTCCCCACAAGGCCCTGCACATGACTGCACCGACCAACGGCTTGCTGTTCACCCCCACCCGGCTGGGTTCCATCGACCTGCGCAACCGCATTGCGATGGCCCCGCTCACGCGCAACCGCGCCATTGAAGGCCGCGTGCCCAATCCGCTGGCCGTGCAGTACTACCAGCAGCGTGCCAGTGCCGGGCTGATCATCGCCGAGGCCACCCAGATCAGCCCGCTTGGCCAGGGCTATCTGGACACGCCGGGCATCTACAGCCAGGCGCAGATCGATGCGTGGCGCAAGGTCACCGACGCGGTGCATGCCGAGGGTGGACGCATCGTGCTGCAGTTGTGGCACGTGGGCCGCATCTCGCACACCAGCCTGCTGCCGGAAGGCGAAGTGCCGGTGGCCCCCAGTGCGGTGCAGGCCAAGGCGAAGACCTTCACCGCCAAGGGCTTTGAAGACGTGTCCGCGCCGCGTGCACTGGCGCTGGAAGAACTCCCCGGCCTGATCCAGGACTACCGCCAGGCCGCACGCAACGCCATCATCGCCGGCTTTGACGGCGTGGAAGTGCACGCGGCGAATGGGTATCTGATCGATCAGTTCCTGCGCGACGGCAGCAACCTGCGCACCGACGAGTACGGTGGCAGCATCGAGAACCGCACCCGCCTGCTGGACGAAGTGGTGCGCGCGGTCGCCGCCGAGATCGGGGCCGAACGCACGGGCGTGCGCCTGTCACCGACCACGCCGGCCAGCGATGCCTACGACTCCAATCCGCAGCCGCTGTTCGAGCGTGCGGTGGAGCGGCTGGATGCGATCGGCCACCTGGCCTTCGTGCATGTGATCGAAGGGGCCACCGGTGGCCCGCGTGACAACATTCCGTTCGATTACGCCGCGCTGCGTGCGAAATTCCGCGGCCCGTGGATTGCCAACAATGGGTATGACAAGGACAGCGCCGAAGCCGCCATCGCCAGTGGCTATGCCGACGTGATTGCGTTCGGCCGTGCTTTCATCGCCAACCCGGACCTGGTGGAACGCCTGCGCTTTGGCGTACCACTGTCAGAGTTCAACCCCGACACGCTGTATGGCGGCGGGGCTGAGGGGTATACCGATTATCCGAGCGTGTCGGGGTCCAACGTCGCCGATTGATGTCGGGCGCGTAGCGCCCGGGGGGGCGGGGGGGGGG
>JAEXNZ010000006.1 GCA_023439425.1 Pseudomonadota bacterium | reverse complement strand
TTCGGCAGGGCTTCCGCTGGTGGGAAGTCGACATCACCTGGTACGGGCTGCGCGGCATGGCGGCACTGGGCCTGGTCAGCGGTCTGAAGCCGATCCCGGAATGGGTATTGACCAAGGCGAGGTACTGATCATGCGCATCGCGGTCATTGGTTCGGGCATTGCAGGGTTGGCCACCGCCTACTGGCTGGATGGCGAACACGAAGTCACCCTGTTCGAAGGCGAGGATTATCTGGGAGGGCACACCCATACCCACGACGTTAAAGTCGCCGGGCAGCAGATGGCCGTGGACACCGGCTTCATCGTGTTCAATCCACAGCACTACCCGCTGCTCAGTGGCCTGTTCAATGAGTTGGGCGTGGCGTCCCAGCCCACCACCATGAGCTTCTCCGCACATAGCGAGCGCACCGGCGTGGAGTACAACGCCACCTCGCTGGACGGGCTGTTCTGCCAGCGCCGCAATCTGGTTTCACCACGCTTCTGGGGCATGTTGCGCGACCTGCGGCGTTTCTATCGCGAGGCTCCCGCGCTGCTGGACGAACCCGAAGGCCCCACCCTCGGCCAGTACCTGCGCCGCCACCGCTATGGCTCCGCCTTCGTGCAGGAGCACCTGCTGCCGATGGCGTCGGCACTGTGGTCTTCGCCGACGGCACAGATTCTGGATTTCCCTGCACGCTACCTCGTGCAGTTCATGGCCAACCACCAGATGCTGCAGATGACCGAGCGCCCCGAGTGGCGCGTGGTCACTGGCGGCTCGGCCCGCTACATCGACGCGCTGCGCAAACGCTGGCACGTGCGCGAGCGCATCGGCTGCCCGGTGTACCGGGTTGAGCGCACGCAGTGGGGCGCACTGGTCTATACCCTCACCACGGTGGAGGGCTTCGACCATGTGGTGTTCGCCTGCCACAGTGACGAGGCGCTGGCGATCCTGAAAGATCCCGACCCGGTCGAACACGAAGTACTGGGAGCGATCCAGTACCAGGCCAACCAGGCCGTACTGCACACCGACGCCAGCCTGTTGCCGCGCAACCGCAAGGCCTGGGCGGCATGGAACGCACATATCCCCAACGACACCCGTGCTCCGTGCACGGTCAGCTATTACATGAATGCCCTGCAGGGTCTTCCCGGCGACACTCCGCTGATCGTTACGCTCAACCGCACCGGCGACATCGACCCTTCGAAGATTCTGAAACGCTGCTACTACGCCCATCCGGTTCACGACCACGCGGCCGTGCGTGCGCAGGAGCGCTGGGCCGAGGTTCAGGGCCGGCGCAATACCTGGTTTGCCGGTGCGTACTGGGGTTGGGGTTTCCATGAAGACGGCATCCGCAGCGCACGACGCGTAGTGGATGCCCTGCGCGCGGCAACCGCAGGCCAGGAAGACGTGCCGTGGGAGGTGGCCATCGCATGAGCGCCAGCGCGCTGTATATCGGGCAGGTCACGCATCGCCGGCATCGGCCGCACGCGCATGCGTTCACCTACCCGATCGCCCAGTTGCTGATCGACCTGGATGAACTTCCCACGCTGTTCAAGCGTCGCTGGTTGTGGTCGGTGAACCGGCCCAACCTCGCGCAGTTCAAGCGCGGTGATTTTCTGGGCGATCCACAGCAACCGCTGGCCGAGGCCGTGCGCGATCGAGCAGCCGCCGTGCTCGGCTATCGGCCGGCCGGGCCGGTGCGCCTGCTGGCCCACCTGCGCTACGGCGGCCATGTGTTCAATCCGGTCAGCTATTACTACTGCTACCAGCCCGATGGCGAACAGCTGGACTGCGTGGTCGCCGAAATCACCAACACGCCGTGGAAAGAGCGGCATGCCTACGTGCTGCCGGTCGCCCAGGCCGAGCACCACGGCCGTGCCCTGCGCTGGCAGTTCGACAAGGCCTTCCATGTGTCGCCGTTCATGCAGATGGACTGCCGCTACGACTGGCGCTTCACCGCGCCAGGTGACGACCTCAACGTGCACATGCAGGTCTGGCGCGATGGCGAGCGGCAGTTCGACGCCACCCAGCAGCTGCAACGTCATCCGCTGGACGGCCCAGGGCTGGCCAAGGTGCTGCTGCGTTACCCGTTGATGACCCTGCAGGTGGTGACCGCCATCCACTGGCAGGCGCTGCGCCTGTGGCTGAAGCGCAACCCCGTGTACGACCATCCCGCGCTTTCTGGAAAACGCTCATGAACCATGTGTCACCCGAAATTACCGCTCCGCGTCTGTCCGCTCTGGAAGGTTTCCTGCGCGGACGGCTGCTGGCGCAGCTTGCACCGTTGCAGCACGGCTGCCTGCGGGTGCGCGATGCGCGCGGTGAGGTGACGCTTGGCGATGCGACGGCCGGTGACGGCCCAACCGTCACGGTTTCAATCAGCGATCCCGCGTTCTACCGCAAGGTCGCCGCGCAGGGCAGCGTCGGTGCCGGCCAGTCCTATATCGACGGGGACTGGGAATGCGATGACCTGGTCGGGCTGATTCGCCTGCTGGTACGCAATCGTCACCTGCTGGACGGCATGGAACGTGGACCCGCGCGCCTGGGCGGTGCCCTGCTCAACCTGTGGAACCAGCTGCGCCGCAACACCCGTGCCGGCAGCCGCCGCAACATCGCCGCGCATTACGACCTGGGCAATGACTTCTTTTCGCTGTTCCTGTCGCCCGACCTGATGTACTCCTCGGCGCTGTTCGCGGCCGAGGACGAAACACTGGAGGTTGCCTCCACCCGCAAGCTGGACCGCATCTGCCAGCAACTGCAGCTGCAGCCGGGCGACCGCGTGGTCGAGATCGGGACCGGCTGGGGCGGCTTCGCTGTGCACGCGGCCACGCACTATGGCTGCCATGTCACCACCACGACCATCTCGGCCGAGCAGTACGCCTTGGCGCGCCAGCGGGTCAAGGCGGCCGGTCTGCAGGATCAGGTGACGGTGCTGATGCGCGACTACCGCGATCTGGAAGGCCAGTACGACAAGCTGGTCTCCATCGAGATGATCGAGGCCATCGGCGCGCAATACCTGGAGGTCTACTTCGCCACCCTGCAGCGGCTGCTCAAGCCCACCGGCCTCGCGCTGCTACAGGCCATCACCATTGAGGACCACCGCTACGAGCAGGCCCTGCGCAGCGTGGATTACATCAAGCGATTCGTGTTCCCGGGCAGTTTCATTCCTTCGCTCAGCGCCATCGCCCAGGCCAAGACCGCTGCCAGCGACCTGCAGATGATCCAGCAGTTCGATTTCGGCCATTCCTACGCGCTCACCCTGCGCGCATGGCGCAAGCGCTTCATGGGGCAGCGCCTGCTGGTGCGCGCGCAGGGCTTCGATGAGCGCTTCATCCGCCTGTGGGAGTTCTATCTGGCGTACTGCGAAGGTGGCTTCTTGGAACGCTCCATCGGCGTATCGCACCTGCTGCTGGCACGGCCGGACTATAGACCGCCGCTGGAAGGGGGCGCGTCATGAAACCGCTGTGGTGGGTGCTGCTGTACGCGGTGATCATCATGAGCTGGGGCTGGGCCTGGCAGCGCCGGCACCAGAACATCGGCGTGGTCGACGTGTTGTGGGCCAAGGGCGTTGCCGCAGGCGCGCTGCTGCTGGCCTGGCTGGGCGAAGGGGCGCACGCGCCGCGCATCGCGCTTGCGGTGTTGGGCGGGCTTTGGGGAAGCCGGCTCGCGTTGCACCTGTGGCAGCGCGTGCGCCACGAGGCCGAGGACGGCCGCTATCAGTACCTGCGTAATCACTGGGGCGGGCATCAGGGGAAAATCTACGGGTTCTTCCTGGCCCAGGCGTTGCTGGTCGTGCTGTTCGCCCTGCCCTTCGCCGCCGTGGCCGCCAATCCGCGTGAGGGGTTCAACGGCTGGATCGCCTCCGCCGTGTTGGTGTGGCTGCTCAGCGTGGGCGGCGAGGCGCTGGCGGATCGGCAGCTGGCGCGCTTCCGTGCGGACCCGGCCAACAAGGGTCGTACCTGCCGCGAGGGGCTGTGGCGCTATAGCCGGCACCCCAACTATTTCTTCGAGTGGCTGCACTGGTTCACCTACGTGCTGCTGGCCGTGGGCTCGCCGCTGTGGTGGCTGGCCTGGAGCGGGCCAGTGGTGATGTACGTGTTCCTGCGCTACCTCAGCGGCGTGCCCTTCACCGAGAAGCAGGCGCTGCGCAGCCGCGGCGAAGACTACCGCCGCTACCAGCAGACCACGCCAATGTTCTTTCCCTGGTTTCCCCGTCGCACCGCTGAGGGCACGTCATGAGCACCATCACCCCTGTGCAGCCGCCGGCCACGGCCGAACTGGGCCTCACCGGCTGGGCCGAACGCGGCTGGGTGCCCGACCGCGCCCTGCGCTGGGGCATCCGCCGGATGTGTGGCCAGCGCCTCCAGGACGAACTGGCCGGCGGCGCGCATGCGCAGCAGCAGCGTTTCGGGCGCATGCTGGCCGAACTGTCGGGCAGCCCGCTGGCCCTGCACACCGATGAAGCCAACCGCCAGCACTATGAGGTGCCGGCCGACTTCTTCAAGGCCTGCCTGGGGCCGCGGCTGAAGTACAGCAGCTGCTTCTACCCCACCGGCAAGGAGACCTTGGCCGAGGCCGAAGAAGCCATGCTCAGCTTGTACGGTGCGCGCGCCGGGCTGGCCGATGGTCAGGACGTGCTCGAGCTAGGCTGCGGCTGGGGATCGCTGACCTTGTGGATGGCCGAGCGCTTCCCCAACATGCGCATCACTGCCGTATCCAATTCCCGCAGCCAGCGCAGCCACATCATGGAGCAGTGCATGCTGCGTGGCCTGCACAACGTGCAGGTGCTGACCCGAGACGTGAACCAGCTGGTGCTGCCGGCGGCCTCGTTCGACCGCTGCGTGTCGGTGGAGATGTTCGAGCACATGCGCAACTACGAAACCCTGCTGGGCCGGATTGCCGGTTGGCTGCGAGCCGATGGCGCGCTGTTCGTGCACATCTTTGCCCACCGGACGCTGATGTATCCGTTCGAGACCCAGGGCGAGGATGACTGGATGGGGCGGCACTTCTTCACCGGTGGCCTGATGCCGGCGGCCGACACCCTGCTGCATTTCCAGAACGATCTGCAGCTGCAGCACCGCTGGCTGATAGACGGCACCCACTACGAAAAGACCGCCAATCACTGGCTGGCCAACCAGGACGCCGCCCGGGCGGCGGTCATGCCAATCCTCACGCAGACCTACGGTGACGCGGCGGTACTGTGGTGGCAGCGCTGGCGCATGTTCTGGATGGCCTGCGCCGAGCTGTTCGGCTATGACAACGGCCAGCAATGGCTGGTGGCGCACTACCTGTTCCGCCCTCGTTGAAGGAGGCTGCCATGCGTCTGTTCACGCTGATTCCGCTGCTCACCGTTGCCCTGCTCGGCAGTGCCTGCAGCGCCCGCGACCTGCCGCCCTTGCCGCGCATGGATACGGTGGATGTGCCGCGCTTCATGGGCGACTGGTATGTGATCGCACATATTCCCACGCGGCCTGAGCGTGAAGCGTTTGATGCGGTGGAGAGTTATGCGCTGCGCTCGGATGGGCGCATCCAGACCACCTTTACCTACCGCAAGGCGAGCTTCCAGGCACCGAAGCGGACCATGAATCCGATCGGTCGGGTGGAGAAGGAAGGCAATGGTGCCGTGTGGGGCATGCAGTTTGTGTGGCCGATCCAGGCCGAGTACATCATTTCCTGGGTAGACCCTGGGTACACGCAGACGATTGTCGCCCGCAGCAAGCGCGACCATGTGTGGTACATGGCGCGCACGCCGCAGGTGTCGGAAGCGGATTACCAGGCTGCCGTGGCCAGGATCAAAGCGTTGGGGTATGACACCAGCAAGTTGAGGCGGGTGCCGCAGGCGCGGCGGTGATGGGTGTGACGCGCGTGGCGCGTCACTACGCCGACCTCACGTTGTGCCGGCCTCGCGTGGGCGCTTTCCTATGGCTTCGCCTTGGCTTCGCTTTGGCTTCGGTAGGGTCGCACGACAGTCGACCGCCGATAGCAGTTCAACGCCCGGTAGGGCATGAACCCGGAACGGAGGCGTCAGCTCGGCCGGGTCCATGCGTCAAAGCACCGATCACCGTTATCGGCAGGCGTCTTGCGACCGCCTCTACCAATGCCACCCTCCGAACGTTTGAACGAACAGTATGCACCGGTAGGATCGCACGACAGTCGACCGCCGATATCGGTTCAACGCCCGGTGGGGCATGACCCCCGAACCCACGTCACGCCGCCAACAGGCACAGACTGTGCGCTGGCAACACCCAGCCACCCTGCTCGTCGCTCTCCAGCGGCGCTTCCGGCGTCTGCAGCAGCACCTTACGGAAGCTCAGCGTGTCATCGCCCACCGCGAACCGAACCGGTTCCGCACCTGCATTGAGCAGCAACGCCAGGCTGACATGTCGCCCGGGCTCGCGCAGCCCGCTGTCCGGGCTGCGCCCGTCCAGCACAATACCAAGCGCACGCCGCTCGGCATCATGCCAGTCCGCCTCCTGCATGGGTTGCCCGTCCGGGCGGCACCAGCGGATGTCGCTGACCCCGAGGTCCGCATCCACCTCACCGCGCAGGAACCGGTTGCGCCGCAGCAGCGCATAGCGCCGCCGCAATGCCAGCACCCGGCGCACAAACGCCGCCTGCGCCTGCGCGGCCGGCTGCACCGCCTTGTCCCAGTCAATCCAGCTCAAAGCATTGTCCTGGCAGTAGGCATTGTTGTTGCCCTGCTGGCTGTGCCCGAACTCGTCCCCGGCCAGCAGCATCGGCGTACCCTGCGAGAGCAGCAACGTGGCCAGCAGGTTGCGCATCTGCTGCCCTCGCAGCGCCAGAATGCCAGGGTCCTGGGTGTCGCCCTCCACACCGTGATTGCTGGAAAGGTTGTGCTCGTGGCCGTCGCGGTTGTCTTCGCCGTTGGCCTCGTTGTGCTTGTGTTGGTAGCTCACCAGATCGTGCAGCGTGAAGCCGTCGTGCGCGGTGATGAAATTGACGCTGGCCGAAGGCCGCCGGCCCTGGCGGTCAAACAGATCGGAGGAGCCGTTGAAGCGCGTGGCGAAGTCGGCCAACTGGCCTGCATCGCCGCGCCACAGCCCGCGCACGGTGTCACGGAACTTGTCGTTCCATTCCGCCCAGCCCGGCGCGAAGTTGCCCAGCTGGTAGCCGCCCGGGCCAATATCCCAGGGCTCGGCGATGAGCTTGACCTGGCCCAGGATCGGGTCCTGACGCACGGCGTCGAGGAAGCTTCCGGATGCATCGAAGCCATGCCGCTCGCGGCCAAGAATGGTGGCGAGGTCGAAACGGAATCCGTCCACCCGCATCTCCGTCACCCAGTAGCGCAGCGAATCCATCACCATGCGCAGCGCACCGGCGTTGGTCAGGTCGAAGGTGTTTCCGGTGCCGGTATCGTTGATGTAGTAGCGGCGGTCATCTGCCAGCCGGTAATAGCTGGCGTTGTCGATGCCCTTGAAGGACAGCGTCGGCCCGAGGTCATTGCCCTCGGCGGTGTGGTTGTAGACCACATCCAGAATCACCTCCAGCCCGGCATGGTGCAGTCGCGCCACCATCTGCTTGAACTCGGCCACCGTGCCCAATGACAGATAGCGCGGATGCGGCGCGAAGAAGCCGATGGAGTTGTAACCCCAGTAGTTGCGCAGGCCCTTCTCCAGAAGATGCTGGTCGTCGATGAAGGCGTGCACCGGCAGCAGCTCGATGGCGGTGACCCCCAGGTAGTTCAGATGGTCCACCAGCGCGTCATTGCGCAACGCCGAGAAGGTGCCGCGATCGGCCTCGGCGATCTGCGGGTGCTGCATGGTCAAGCCGCGCACGTGCCCTTCGTAGATCACGGTGCGTTCCCACGGCGTGGCCGGTGCGCGCTCGTTGCCCCAGCTGAAGGCGGGATCGATCACCGCACACTTCGGCATGTAGTTGGCGCTGTCGCGCCGGTCAAAGCTGAGATCGGCGTCACGGTGCCCCAGCGTGTAGCCGAACAGGTGCGGTGCCCACTTCAGCTCGCCGACAATCTGCTTGGCGTACGGGTCCAGCAGCAGCTTGTTGGGGTTGAAGCGGTGGCCCGCGTCCGGTGCGTACGGGCCGTGCACCCGGTAGCCGTAGCGTTGCCCCGGCCGGGCATCCGGCAGGTAGCCGTGCCAGATCTCGTCGGTGTACTCCGGCAGGGTGATCCGTTCCTGCTCACGTCCGCGCGCGTCGAACAGACACAGCTCCACCTTGGTGGCGTGCCGGGAGTACAGCGCGAAATTCACGCCGAGACCATCCCAGGTCGCTCCCAGTGGATACGGACGGCCCTCGCGCACGCGTGAGCTCTGCACCGGTTCACGACGTGCCATGCGTGCCCTCCTCTGCGTTGCGCTCCAGCTGACGGACTGCCAGTTCTGCTGCTACCAGACGTTCGGCCATGTGCCAATGCCGCTCCTGCTGTCCTTCCGGGCGGCCCTCGGCCTCCCATATCTGGTGCGCAAGTTGTTCCGTGCGCTGCCGGCGTTCTTCATCGTCCATCGGGGTGCTCCGTGTCATCTAACTTTCGATCTGGTGAGCCGGGCAAGCCCGGCTCTACGGGTTGCCACAATGCGACCGGGGAAGCTGCAAACAGGTCAGCCAGCGCAATCGGCTCGCCGGTATGTGTCCATGCCCGGCCATCCAGTACGTTGCGATAGCGTCCGGGTGGCAGCGCCTGCAACAGTACGTGGCCGCCGACATCCACCGCGGTACGGAGGGTTTCACTGGACTGCTCCGGGACGCCGGGCCGCAGGTGCACCCCGACCAGCAGCGACTGCTGCTGCCAGCGCCGCACAAACAGCAGCACCATGCTGTCATTCTGCAGATCCACCGGCTCCAGTGTGCCCTGCGCGAACAGCGCGGGTCGCGCGCGCCGCAGCTGCAGCAGTGCGCTCAGCAACCTCGCCTTGGGTATGCCGCTGCGCCAGTCGTCCAGCAGGGCGTGCCACGGGCGGGTGTCGGCCAACCAGGCACGGCGCGCTGCGAAGTCCACGGGACGCCGGTTGTCCGGATCCACCAGACTGATGTCCCAGCCTTCGCTACCCTGGTACACATCCGGAACGCCCGGACACGTGAGCTGCAACGCCAGCTGGGACAGACTCAATCGTGCCCCTGCTGCCGCCACGGCCGCCAGGAAGTCGCGCATCTGGTCGCGCACCGGCTGCGATTCCACGTCGCAGCACAGCCACCGCACCCATTCACAGGCCGCCTCTTCAAGCCCGTTGTCGGGATCGCTCCACGAACTGATCTGCTTGCCTTCGCGCAGTGCTTTGCGCAACCACTGCGTCACGCGATCCGCGAATGCCTCGCCTTCAGCGTGGATGTCCAGCGGCCAGCTCGCCACCAGGGTCTGCCACAGCAGATAGGCCTGCGCCCCGGGCAGTGGCACGACACGTCCTGCATGCAGGCAGCCAGACTGCCACTGCGTCAACGCTGCGCGCCACGCCTCGGGCCAGGCGGAAAGCACCGCCAGCCGCATGCGAGCGTCCGGCCCTCGCTTGTGATCATGCGTGGCCAATGCCAGCAGCGCCCGCGGGAAGCGCGCGCGGCGTTGATCCGCCAGTGCCAGAAATGCGCCGGGCGACAGGGACAGCGCCGCAGGGTCGCTGCCCACTTCGTTTCGCGATATCAGCCGCCCGTACCGGTAGAACGTGGTGTCCTCAACCGCCTTGGCATTGAGTGGTGCCGCCAGCTGTTCCAGCCGGACCACCGGTTCGGGCTCGATTGCATCGTGCGCCGCCGCCAGCAGACGCTGGCGCAACCATCCCAGCGCAGACTGGCCTCCGCCATCCAGATCCGCACTCGCCGCCGTACACGCCTGTTCCAGGATCTGGCGGTCCTGGGCATCGCGCAGGCCATAGGTTCTGTACACCGGGAAATGGCGCAGCAGTGCTTTCAAGGCGCGCTCCAGCATGCGCAGGGTCAGGTCACGGTTCTGCAATGCCTGGGTCTGCCCGTGCTGCAGGCTGCGCAGGCAGCGGTCCATGTCGCCCTGCAATGCGCTGCCCAGAATCAGGTCGCGCGCCTGGCGTTCGGTCGTGTGCGCATCCGGGGCGTGCCCGCTGGCGCTGTCCCAGAGTGCGTCCAGCGCCTCCGTTGCGTTGGCATCGTGCAGCAGTGCACCGACCTGGTCCATGAAGTCATAGCCGGTGGTGCCGTCGCACGTCCATGCCGCAGGCAACGACTCGCCGGCGGCCACAATCTTTTCCACATGCAGACTGATGGCTCCGGGCTCCAGCCCGCGCACGGCACCCGCCTCGTCCAGTGCGGCGCGCAGCTGCAACAGATACGCGCCGGGGTCCGCCAGACCATCCACATGGTCGATGCGCAGGCCATCCACCCAGCCCTCCCGCACCAGCCGCAGCGGCAGGCCGTGTACCGCGCTGAACACATCCGCGCGCTCCAGCCGCAGCGCCACCAGGCCATTGATGTCAAAGAAGCGCCGGTAGTTGACCCGGTCCTGTCCGCTGCGCCACCACGCCAGTCGATAGGCCTGATGTTCCAGCAGCCGATGCAGGTGCACCGGGGTGCTGTTGCAACGCTCGATCCAGGCCGCCAGATCGGCGCGCTCCGGCAGCCCCATGGGACTAATCGGCCAATGCTGGTCGTGGTGTTCCAGCAGCACCGCGTCATGGTGTTGGATCAGCCGCAGCGCGCCCTGCTCCACGGCGTTGGCCAGCGGTCGATCCAGCACCGGCAGCCACAGCCGTCCCTCGCACCCGGGCGCTTCCCAGTCGATATCGAACCAGTCGGCGAAACCGCTGCGCCGACCGTGGGCGAGCAGATGGTTCCACCACGGATTGCGGGTGTCGGCGGCCAGATGATTGGGCACCCAGTCCAGGATGATGCCGAGTCCGCGTGCACGCGCCGCCTGCGCCAGCGCCACGAATCCGTCCTCGCCCCCCAGTTCCGCGCTGACTCGGGTGGGATCAATGCCGTCATAGCCGTGGGTGGAACCGGGTACCGCCTGCGCTATCGGAGACAGATACAGATGGCTGATTCCCAGCGCGGCGGCGTAGTCCAGCTGCGCCTGTGCATCCGCGAAGGTAAACCCCGCGTGCAGCTGTAGCCGGAGTGTGGCGCGCAGCGGCGTCATGCCGGCACCTGCGCGCGCATCTGCGCGAAGCGCTTCAAGCGGGCCTCGAGCCCCGCGTCCTCGCCCACCGGCAGCCGCTGCTGCCAGTTGGGGTGCTCGTGCACGGTGCCGGGCAGATTCGGCTGCTCGCGCAGCCCCAACGCATCTTCCAGCGGCAGCAGCGCCAACGGTGCCGGGGCCATGGCCGTCAGCGCCAGCGCATCGCCATGCGCATCGGTCGAGGCAATCCCCTGCGTTCTTGCCAGCACCTCAAGCTCGGCGGCCTGGCGTGCCCGCTCGTCGCGCGACGCCTGCACGGCGCTGGTATCGGACCAGCCGAGTTGCGCATGCCAGTCCAGGTCGCGTGCGGCCAACCAGCCTGCCACCGGCGGCAGGTCATGCGTGGACGTCATCGCAACTGCGGTTTTGCGCCAGCGCGAAGGGGGCCAGAAGCCCGCGTGGTCGCGACTGAAAGCCAGCACATCGATCCCCAGAATGCCGCGGCTGGCCAGGGTGTCACGAATACCCGGCGGCACGACCCCAAGATCCTCACCGATCACGATGCACCCGTTCCGCCACGACTCCAGCACCAGCAGATTGATCAGATCCTGGAACGGGTAACGCAGGTAGGCACCGTGCGCGGCACCCGCCCCACGCGGCACCACCCATAGCCGGTTCAAGCCCAGTATGTGGTCGATGCGGATGCCACCGCGGTCCGCCATCACCGCCCGCAGCAGGGCGATGAACGGCGCGTAGCCCTGTGCCACCAGCGCCTGCGGCGCATAACTGGTGATGCCCCAGCTCTGGCCATGCGGATTGAACGCATCCGGTGGCGCGCCCAGCTCAAGGCCCTGCAGCACTACATCACGGTTGCGGAATGCCTCAGCCCCTTCCGGATCAAAACCCACCGCAAGGTCGGCAATCAACCCAATGCGCAGCTGCGCGGCCCTGGCTTCGCGCTGCACACGTTGCCAGCCGGTGCGTGCCAGCCACTGCCCGAAAGCGGCCTCGCTGTCGCCGGCCTCGGTATCATCCGCGGCGATATCGGCGCAGATCTGCCGCCAGCGCACCGGATCTTGCTGTTGCAGCCACGCCGGCAAGCGGCTGATCCATTGGCGCTTGGCCGCCGCCGCAGCCGGCCAGTCGATCTGTGCGGCCTGCTCGTGAGCGCTCAGCGCCTGATCCAGCAAGGGGTCTGCAGCACGAGCGGCGGCGGCCGCTTCCGGCAGCACCTGTAGCGGGGCCACGTGCACGGCCTCCAGCGCCAGCCGGTCCGAGGGCGAATACGGGCTGTGCCCTGCCTGTATCGGCATGGCGGCATGGATGGGGCTCAATGCCAGCGCGCTGCCGCCCTGCGCGGCCAACCGCTGCACCCACGCCAGCGCCCCGGCGCTGTCACCAATGCCGCCGTCGCCGACATGGCGCAGGCTGTACACCTGCGCCGCCAGGCCCCAGTCGCGCGTGTTCCCGCGCTGCGCCGGATACCAGGCCTGCAGCGGTGCCACTGCCACCTGCTGCTGCATACCGTCCTGCTCCCAGCGCCAGTAGCCGGGCAGTGCCGGTGCACGCCAGCTGCCCGCACCCTGCGGCGTGGCCGCGAAGGACTGACCCTGATCATCCACCCACACCGCGGCACCGTCGCGACTGCCGGCGATATGGACCGGCCGTTCCACCACGCCGGTGAGCAGCGGGGGATCCACCGGAGCCACGTCAGGCAGCAGCGACAGCACCTGTGCCGCCACCTCCGGGGAAACCGTCTGCGGCGCACCCTTGACGTCCACCCAGTCCACCATCAACCCGGCGCGCTGGGCCTGTTGCTTCAATGCGGCTGGCAGCTTCATCGCACCACCCAGTGCACGCGCAGGCTGTCCGTGCCGAGCTGGCGGGCATCGCTGTGCCCCTCGGCCAGCACACAGTCTCCTGCAGGCAGCGCATGCGCTACCGGGGTGTCGCCTGCGTTGAAGGCCAGCCACCACTCCCCGCCCGGCAAGCGCCAGCCGGCCTGCACCGCATGGTCAGCCAGCACCCTGGCACCCAAGGGCTGCACCGCTTCCAGATCAGGTACCAGATAGTGACTGCGCAGTGCCAGCACGCCGCGGAACCACGCCAGCGTGGCTCGCGCGTCGGAATCATCTTCAGGCGGCAGGCTCACAGCAGACGCGGCAAACGTCTGCGGGTCATTCGGATCCGGAATCAATGCCCGCGCGGTCGCGTCGCCGAACGCCGAGAAGGCCGCGAACTCGCGTCGGCGACCTTCGCGCACGGCTTCATCCAGCGGTGGTGGGAAATCCGTGAAGAACAGGAACGGCGTCCGCGCCTGCCACGGCTCACCCATGAACAGCAGCGGTACCATCGGCACCAGCAGCGTCAGCGCGCTGGCCAGGCGCGCACGTGCTGGCGACACCAGCGTGCTGAGTCGCTCACCATAGGCGCGGTTTCCCACCTGGTCATGGTTCTGTGCGAAGGCGACGAAGCGCGCGGGCGCGAGATCCTTGCTGGGCTCGCCCCGGGCCACCCCGCGCGGCGTGCGCTGGCCCTGCCAGGCAAAGCCTTCGGCCAGACAGCGCGCCAGCAGCGACGCCGCCAGGCCGGGCCCGGCGTAGTCGGCGTAGTAGCCCTCATGCTCACCGGTCAGCAGCACATGCAGCGCATTGTGGAAGTCGTCGTTCCACTGCGCCTGGTACGCGCCCTTCAACCACTTGGCCTGGTTGCGCTCGTTCTCCAGCACCAGATGCACGTGCCGACCATTGCCGACACTGGCATGCACTTCGTCACTCAGTTGCTGCAGGAAAGCATCTGAATCAATCGCGTGCACCGCATCCAGTCGCAGCCCGTCAAACCGGTATTCCTGCAGCCACATCAGCGCGTTGTCGATGAAGAAGCGGCAAACCATCGGCTGGGTGAAGTCAATGGCACCGCCCCACGGTGTGCTGCGGCCGGCATCGAAGAACGCTGCTGCGTACTGCGCCAGCAGATTACCCAGCGGACCAAAGTGGTTGTAAACCACATCCAGCAGCACCGCCATGCCGTGGGCGTGCGCGTCGTCCACCAGCGCCTTCAGGGCTTCGGGTCGGCCGTACGCCTCGGCCGGCGCATACGGAAACACGCCGTCATAGCCCCAGTTGCGGCGACCCGGGAACTGCGCCACCGGCATCAGTTCCAACGCGGTGATGCCCATCGCCGCCAGTGCGGACAGCTGGGCGCGAAGTCCGTCGAAGCCGCCACTGCAGCCGACATGCACCTCGTAGATCACCAGCTCGTTCCACGGACGGCCACGCCAGTCGTCAGTGCGCCAGTCGTAATTGTCTTCAGGCAGAACCGCACTCGCGCCTTCCACGCCGTGGGGCTGCCAGCGCGATGCCGGGTCCGGCACCTGGGTTTGCCCGTCAACGCGATATCGGTAAGGCGTCCCGGCAGGTGCCGCTGCCTCCACTGCAAATACCCCATTACCCTGCTCACGCATGGGCAGGTCCTCGTCGCACAGCACCAGCGACACCGACTGCGCCGACGGAGCCCACAGCTGGAAACGGGTACGCCCGTCCGCCAGGGGCCATGCCCCCAGACGTTCCGCCGGCGCGCTCATTCCGTGACCTGCAGATACAACGTGGCCAGCGGCGGCAGTGTCAGCGACAGCGACTGCGCATGGCCATGCAGCGGTACCGGCCGCGTGACCGCGCCGCCGCCATTACCGGCGTTGCTGCCACCGTACCAGCCGCTGTCGGTGTTGAGCATCTCCCGCCACAGGCCGGGCTGTGGGACACCCACGCTGTACGCGTGACGCACCACCGGCGTAAGGTTGCTGATCACCAGCACCGGTGCCGCAACACCTGCCGGGTCGTGGCGCACAAAGGCAAACACGCTGTTGGCCGCGTCATCGCCGATGCACCAGCGGAAGCCCTGCTCGTTCTGCTCATCGCGATGCAACGCCGGCTGGCTGCGCAGCTGCCGGTTGAGGTCGCCCATGAGCTGCATCAGGCCTTGATTGAGCGGCTGGCCTGCCTGCTCCCAGTCCAGCGCATGGTCATGCCGCCACTCGCCGGCCTGGCCGAACTCGCTGCCCATGAACAGCAGTTTGCTGCCGGGATGCGCCCACATGAATGCATAGTAGGCGCGCAGCTGCGCGAAACGCTGCCAGTCATCGCCGGGCATGCGCTGCAGCAACGAACCTTTGCCATGCACCACTTCGTCGTGTGACAGCGGCAGCACGTAGCGCTCGGAGAACGCATACACCAGCCCGAAGGTCATTTCGCCGTGGTGCCAGCGCCGATGCGCCGGGTCGCGGCGAAGATAGCCGAGCGTGTCGTGCATCCAGCCCATGTTCCATTTATGGGTGAACCCCAGGCCGCCATGCTCGGGCGCAACGGTCACCCCCGGCCATGCGGTGGATTCCTCGGCGATCAGCATCACATCGGGATGCCGTGCACGCAGCGTGCCGTTCATGTGGCGCAGAAAGGCTACCGCCTCCAGGTTCTCGCGGCCGCCGTGTGCATTGGGAATCCACTCGCCGTCGCGGCGGCTGTAGTCGCGGTAGAGCATCGATGCCACCGCATCCACGCGTACGCCATCCAGGTGGAAGCGCTCCACCCACTCCAGCACGCTGCCCAGCAGGTAGGCACCCACCTCGTTGCGGCCGTAGTTGTAGATCAGGGTGTGCCAATCGGCATGAAACCCCTCGCGCGGGTCCGCGTGCTCGTACAACGCGGTGCCATCGAAGCGCTGCAGCCCGTGACCGTCGTCCGGAAAGTGCGCGCCAACCCAGTCCACGATCACGCCGATCCCGGCCTGGTGGCAGCGGTCGACGAAGCGGGCGAACTCGGCCGGGGTTCCGTAGCGTGCGGTGGGCGCATACAGGCCCAGCGGCTGGTAGCCCCAGCTGCCGCCAAACGGATGCTCACTCACCGGTAACAGCTCCAGATGGGTGAAGCCCAGCGCCTGAACATGCGGAATGAGCCGGTCGCCCAGCGCCTGCCAGTCCAGCACGTTTCCGTGTTCGTCGCGCTGCCAGGACGCGGCATGCACTTCGTAGATGGACAGCGGGGCGTGCCGCCGGTGCTGGCGCTGTTCCATCCACTGCGCGTCGTGCCAGATGAACGGGGTGGAATCCGGCACCCGCGACGCGGTGGCGGGTGCGCATTCGGCCCAGCGGGCCATCGGGTCGGCCTTGTCGGGCAACGGGTGCCCATCGGCGCCGGTAATCCGGAACTTGTAGCGCTCGCCCGGGCTGACCCCGGCAATGAAGCATTCCCAGACACCCGCGTGCGCGCGCTTGCGCATCGGGTGGCGCTCGCCATTCCAGCCGTTGAAGTCGCCCACGACCGCCACGTGCCGGGCATTGGGTGCCCAGACCGCGAAGCGCACGCCCTCGACGCCGCCGTGCCGCAGCGGCACCGCGCCGAGCGCGCGCATCGCGTCGGCGCTGCCCTGGTGCAGCTGCTGCAGCAGGGCTTCGTCCAGCAGGAACGCGTCGCGCCCGGAGTCTTCTGCCACTTCCACCGATACGCTTGCCTCGACCCAGCCTGCCATCATGCTGCCACCGCCACCGAGGCCTGCGCGGGCTGCAGCTGCTGCTCTGCCTGCCGATACAGATCCACGTACTGCTGTCCCGCCACCTCCCAGCCGCTGGGGCGCATCATCGCCGCGCGCCGCATGGCCTGCAGCAGCCCCGGCAACCGGTAGGTGCGCATCGCGCGGGCAACGCCGCTGCGCATGCTGTCGGCGGTGGGCGCATTGAACAGGAATCCGGTGACCCCGTCGTCCACGGTATCCACTAGGCCGCCCGTGGCATGCGCCACCGGCAGGCAGCCGAAGCGCTGCGCATACATCTGGCTCAGGCCGCAGGGTTCAAAGCGCGAGGGCATCAGCAGAAAGTCCGCGCCGGCGAACATCTGCCGTGCCAGCCCTTCCTCGAAACCGATGAACGCGCCCACCTGTCCGGGATGGCGGTCGGCCAGCTCACGCACCTGATCTTCCACCTGCGGCTCGCCGCCGCCGATCACCACCAGTTGGCCGCCGGCCGCGACGATCTGCGGTGCGACCTCACAGGTCAGGTCCAGCCCTTTCTGGTGAACGAGCCGCGACACCACCGCGAACAGCGGGCCGTTGCCCGGGCGCAACCCGAACTGGGCGCGCACGCTTTCCGCGTTCGCTTCCCGACCCTCGCAGCGCTCCACGCTGAAATGCGCTCGCAGGTGGTGATCGCGGCGCGGGTCCCAGCTGGCGTCAATGCCATTGACGATGCCACTGAGGTGGCCGCGCGCCGCCCGCCGTGCCAGCAGTTCGTGCAGGCCGCAGCCGTCGTCGGGTGCGGTGATCTGGCGCGCGTAGCGGACGCTCACCGTATTCAGGCGGGTGGCGTTGACGATGCCCGCCTGCAGGAAGGACAGCTGGCCGTGGAAGCGCAGGTCGTCCAGGCACATCGTCGGGATGCCCAGCGCCGGGGCCAGATCCAGCGGATAAAGCCCCTGATAGGCCAGGTTGTGAATGGTCAGCAAGGTCGGCACGGGAATGCCATCCCAGCGCACATACGCCGCCGCCAGTGCGCTGGGCCAGTCGTTCAGGTGCAGCAGCTGCGGCACCCATTCCGCATCCACCCGGCCGGCCGCAATCTGCGAGGCCGCATGCGCCAGCGTGGCAAAGCGCACGGCATTGTCCGCCCATTCGCGGCCGTGCTCGTCTACATAGGGGCTGCCGCTGCGCTCGAACAAGTCCCTGTTCATCAGCACATACACGGGTAACCCGTCCTGCTGTTCGGCCCGGGCCAGGATGCAGGACGGCAACGCCCCACGCGGCGCGGTCATTCCGACCCGCTCCAGCCGCCGCAGGCGTTGCAGTACCGCCGGGTAGCCGGGAATCAGCACGCGCACGTCACAGCTGCCACGCAGGGCGCGCGGCAACGAGGCGGCCACATCGCCCAGGCCACCGGCCTTGACGAAATCAGCCATCTCGGAGACGACGAACAGCACCCGCTGGCCCTCGGTCACACGCCGGCGCGGCAGGAACCTTCCACGAAGGTCACGACGCAGCGGTGTGGACGGTACGGACGGACGCAAAGCAGACAGCGGTGAAGCACCAACAGGCACAAACTCGGCGACAGCGTTCATGGGGGTCACGTCACAAATGGAGAACAGATCGCCGCCGCAGCCGGCATCGCGGCTGCGGAAAGGTCAACACGGGGGACCGGTGCCACAGACGCGTGGCGAGGTCACACCTGCAATCTATACCCGGGGTGAATCAACCCCTCGTGAAAGACCCGAGATGTATTCGTGACAGGGGTCTGGCGGTAGTGCATGAACTGATGCGCTGGGGGCATCAGGGCTT
>JAEXNZ010000001.1 GCA_023439425.1 Pseudomonadota bacterium | reverse complement strand
CTCCAGCGCGGCGCAGCCAGCCAACCGTCAGGCCTTCGTCGCCTCGTGCATCGACGCCTACATCAAGGGCAACCTGCCGGTGACCGATGGGGCCGGTGGCGTAGGCGCGGCAGCCGGCGTGTTTGACGGCATCGACATCGACTGGGAATACCCGGTGGCCTGTGGGCTGGCCTGCGGCACCCCGGCTGACAATGCCAACTTCACCGCGCTGCTGGCCGAGTTCCGCCGCCAGCTGGATGCGGTACGCCCGGGTCTGCTGCTGACCGTGGCGGTGGGTGCGGGTATCGACAAGATCCGCGTTACCGACCCGGCCACGTACCACCAGTACCTCGATTACATCAATGTGATGACGTACGACTTCCACGGTGCCTTCGACCCGATCACCGGGCATCACTCGGCGCTGTTCGATTCGCCGAACGATCCCTCCACCGGTGATGTGAAGCTGTACAACAGCAACGATGCGATGGAAGCCTTCCTTGCTCGCGGCGTGCCGGCCAGCAAGCTCAACCTGGGCATTGGTTTCTACGGGCGCGGCTGGACCAATGTGCCCAACGTCAACAACGGCCTGTACCAGAGCGGCAGCGCCGCCCCGGGCACCTACGAGGCCGGGATTGAAGACTGGAAGGTGCTGAAGAACCTCAACCACCCGGTGTTCACCGACGCCAATGCGCGGGCTACGTGGAGCTACAACGGCACCACGTTCTGGAGCTTCGACACCCCGGCACTGATCACCGAGAAGATGGGCTACGTGAAGGCGCAGGGCTTCGGCGGCGCGTTCTTCTGGGAGTTCAGCGGTGACGATGCACAGGGCACGCTGGTCAATACCGTCAGCAACGGCCTGAAGTAAGCACGGCGCACCCGGAGTCGGCGACGGCTCCGGGTGTTGTGGTTGCTGGGTTTGCGGGCACGAACCGCGTGCACCATCTGTGATGGTGTACGCAGTTGTGAATTTCTGCACAAAGTTTCAAAGCGTGTTTGCAGGTCAAGGCACACAGTGATGACTCCTTGTCACCGGAGTGATTCACGTTGGCCCAGATACCACAGATGGCACAAAGCGCCTTCAATCTGCTGAAGCTGCTTTCCGTCAGCCCGAAGCAACTCGTTGCCAAAGCACAAGCACCGATTGTGCGCGGATTCCGTCCAGGCACCCTGCACGCCTCCACCACGTCGGCTGGCAACCCGCTGCTTCATCTCAGCAACCGCAGTAATAGCAGCAGCATGAGCGCAACCGGCAGCACCCGCAGCGCGTTGCCAGCGCAGGTCAGTCGACAGCCATCCGGTTCCCCGCCCGCCTCTGCCGCTGTCCGGCCCGTTCCTACAAGAGTGCAACTGCCAGTGAACGCCAGCTGGTTGCATGACCGTTGGGAGGGTCGGGTGAGCGCCAGGATCTCCTTCTTTGAAGGACTAGGTACCTCACCCACGCAGGGGGCATCTGCGCGACCGGCCAGCCCGACCGCGTCCATCAAGGTGACGCGGCCGACTTCTCCTCCTCCGGAGCCGCCGAAGCCCGCTGTGCTGAGCCGCAATGGCAAGAAGAAGCGTGCGCCGCAGCCGCCACAGTCCGTAGCTGTGCAGGCAAAGACGCCGACCGCGACGCGTGGACCCGATGGCAGCACACCGATGCCTCTGCCTACGGCTCAGACAGCGGTGCAGTCACCGGTGAAGAAAGAAGTCACCTCATCCGCGAAGACCATTACTCCGCCGCCTGCCCCTTCAATGGACGGACTCAAGGTTCTGCAACGTGCCTATTCGGCACCCCCACTGTCGCGGCCGAACATGACATCTGTGTTCGCGGAACTGACGAGTCACAAGCTGGTGCGCCGCTGCGACTCGGCTCCGGAAACGATGGGGACGGCCCGCGATACTACGCCAACCACGATCAGTACCGTCTCCGGGACGGATGCTGACAACGGCCAGGAGCAGATCTCAATCGCATCCAAGGTTCCTCCCCGCGAGACGCCTCCACGGAACGATTTCCAACGCGAGTTGATGAAAGAGACAACCCTGCGCAAGAAGGCAAAGCCCATCAAGGTCAAGGCGGAGGTCAATCGACAGGCAGCGGAGTTGCGTGCGGCCCGGGAGGCACTGCAACGTGACAACCTGATGCTCAAGCCGTGGCGTGGGGCACAACAGGGGAGTAAGGAATCAAATCCTTCTGCCTCTGAAACCTTCAATGCTCTGCGTCCCCGCTCAACCGAAGAAGTGAATCTGGTTGCTGAGCTGGAGAAAGTGCAGAGCGCGCTCAGGGTGAAGGCTGGTCACCTGCCGAACGGCTGAATTTGAGCCATTGTCTGCCCCGTCCGGCCCCGGATGGGGCAGACGCATTTCCCCTCGCGATGTAGCAGGTACGTGACGTGCCGGTCGAATCGCCCGAAATCCCCTTTCCACTCGATCATTCATGCCATTCAATCTCTTTAGCCGTTCGTCGCATCAGCCGGAGCCGATGCGGTCGAGGATCCACATCCCACGCGCGGCACTTGCCACCTCTCCGCAGCGTCGCGCGGAAAGCATCAATCCCGGCTCCGGCCCCATCGTCCTCGACGCCTCACGCCTGCTTCCGTTCCAGACGATCGCCAACGCCAGCGCGCCAAGTGCAGTCCCAGGCACTCCGCCTCCAGTGCCACCCAGGCTGCACCCACCGTTCGTCACCATCGTCAAGAAGTTCCCCAACTATCTGGGTAATTGGGAGCCTGATCCCGCTGATGAGGCGTGGGACGAGGAGGACATGCGCTACTTTGATGCACGTTTTGAGTGGGAAGAGCGCCAGATCGCGGGCGAAGACGCCGGCGACCCTCCTGAGCCGCCTGCAAAGTGGTCGGGGCCGGTGCCCGCCACCCCAAAATGATCGCAAACTGAAAGCGAGCAGCGGCTTAAACAGGCACGCTGACAGATTCACTTAGTGGCCTGCCAGCGGGATACATCAGCCATGCGCATCGGGAACCAACCCCAACCCATCGTCGTCGCCCAGCAGCGCGTACGCCCTGCCGAAGCTTCCGGTTTGCTGGCAAAGGCCGCGCCGCGGTTCCAAGTCGGCAGGGTTGCGGCCTTCGTCCAGCACATCAACAACGGCACGTTTGGGAGCGCGGACACCCGCGCTTTCAAGTCCTCCGCGAAGCCTGCGGCGTTTGCCGGCAGTCCGATGACGGCCGGTGCGCCTGTCGTACGTGCTGCGCCGGCCACCGAACGCATGCCGATATTGCCGCCGCTCAAGTCGCCTGCGCTGGTGCTGGCACTCACGGGGGTCGTGAATCGGGGTGGTGACGGCGGCACCTCTTCAGCGCCGTCATCCCCGCCGCCAATGCAGGCAGGTATGACGTCAACATTGAAGTCTTCTGTTGCATCTCCGGTGTCTATTTCCGAGACTGCAGCGGTCACCCAGCCTTCGCAAGCGCAGGACGTGCGCGAGATTCGGGAAATGAGGGAGATGCGCAGGACCGCGTTGGCGCGCCCGCGCTCAACCTTGGCCGCGACTGCCCGCCTGCAGCGAATCGCAGCCCGTGTTCCGGATAGTGCCCGCAAGCCCGCACCGCCTGAACGGTACGAAGGGATGCTGCGGGCCAACCGCAGCGAAATCCATCTACCCTCAGTGCTGGCACGAGCGGAGTCCGCGGTGTCCCCGTCCCCCGATGCGCAGACGCACGATGGCATGGGCGGCGGTGAGGGCGATTGGGACGTAATGTCGGCGTTTGAGCCATTCAAAGAGCGCCTCGAACGGATGGAAGTTGCCATGCATCCGGCCGTTGTCGCGGCATGCGAGGTGGCCGGCTCCTCCCTTGAGGCGTGGGGCGCAGACGATGGCGTGGACAGCGACTGGGGCGATGACTTCGATGGCGATTCTGACAGCGGAATCGAGGAAGACGTTGATGCCGTTGACCATGGACTTCAGTCCGACGCGAGTGCAACGGACGAGAACAGAACTCCGGAAACTCCCGAGCAACGGTTCCGGCGTGAAGGCGAAGAGGTAATTGGCTCTTCTCTTAAATGGGCACGCCGTGCCAAGTGGCTGGAGAGCCATCTCCCTCTACCGCCCAAGTCTGAGAAAGTTGCCCAGTATCTTGCGAGACGTACAGCGCTCGCAAACGAAATCTCCGAGGCAGCGGTGCGGAAACGCGCTGTGCAACAACTCAAGCTTGATGTTCTGCGTTACGGGCCAGAACTTCAGGCATTCGACGCGCTTCCGCGCGCGACAAGGATGGAGGGTGTGGAGTCGGTCGAGATTGCTGACGGGAAGTCAGTTTCATGGCAAGAGCGCCCGGCATATCTTGATTCAATTGAATCGTTCAACAGAGGAACGCTTCGCAAGGTTGGAACGGCCGCCAAAGCGTCCGCCAGCGACGTTGAACAGAGCTTTGGCGGAGGCTTCGCCAAAATGCTGGAAACACACAAGGAGAGTCTGCTCAAGCATTCGCACACTGCCTCGGGCCTGGAGAATGATGCCGATGCAGACTGGGATTCCTAGGCTTGACCTCTGACAGTGCGTCGACTGTTGGCCTGCTTTGCGCTTTCGGCCAGGGTCATGCGTTACCGGGTGTTGCGGATTTCGCGGCCGTCGTCTGTCGACCGACGCTACCGTGGTGTCCAGACGAATCGGCGACGAGGGAGTCCGTTCAGTTGGCGGTGATTGCGCCATGACCGTCGGGCAGGCGCGAGCATCCATTGCAGGCGGTATGCAACGTGTGCGGGGGACGATCGGGTGCGCGAAGGCAGGCGATTCGTGCGGTCCCGTGGGACGCGCATGGCGCGTCGCCATAGGGCCGTAGGGACGGGCCATGCCCGTCCACCACGCGTTGCAGGCAGCCTGGCAGTGCCCGGCTTTACTGGCCGAGCTTTTCCAGCGCGGCCTTCATCTGCGCCGGGGCGATGTAGCCGCCCAGCTGGGTGCCGTCGGCGGCGAAGATGGCCGGGGTGCCGCTGACGCCGACCTGCTGGCCCAGGGTGTACTGCATGGCCACCGGGTTGGTGCAGTTCTTCGGGGTGACCGGCTGGCCTTCCTTCGCCTCGGTCAGCGCCTTGCGGCGATCCACCGCGCACCAGACCGAGATCATGTCGGTGTAGTCCTTGCTGCCCAGCCCCATGCGCGGGAAGGCCACGTATTCCACGCTGATGCCCATGCGGTTCAGCTCGGGCACGTCCTGGTGCAGCTTGCGGCAGTAGCCGCATTCGATATCGGTGAACACCGTGATGGTGTGCTTGGGATTGGCGGCGGCGAAGATGATGCGGTCGCCGCGCTGGATGCCGTCCAGCTTTTCCTTGCGGTACTGCAGCAGCGCGGTGCTGCTGGCCGGGCGACGTGCCTGGATGTCGTAGGGCGAATCCTGGATCAGGAAGCGGCCGTCATCGGACACGTACAGCACCTGCCCGCTGACCAGCACTTCGCGGAAGCCCGGGAACGGGGCGGCACCGACGAAGTCCGGCTTGAACTTGGGGTTCAGGCCCTGCAGTGCGGTGCGCACGGTCTTTTCAGCCTGCTCCGGAGACACTGCGCCAGCGGCAGCAGCGGCTGGCGCAGCAGCGGTGGAACGGGAGGCCGGGGCCGACGGCTGGGCGCAGGCAGTGAGGCTGAGCGCGCCCAGCAGGGCGACGACGGTAACTCGGAGCATCAGGGGGGTCCAGACAACAGAGGTTGTGGCGATTCTCGCACAGGGTTCATGAAGGCGCGGCGGCATCGGGTCCGGAAAGGGATTGAAACCTGGAAGTGAACAGCCCCGGCAGAGGCGACGCTGCGGAACTGCATTCGTACTGCCCTGCCCGCCCGTCGCATCAGGCGATTCCGGTTCCCTTCCTGGCCCCTGCATGCACATTCTTCCTCGTACCGTCTCCCTCTACCTCAAGGCTGAAGTGCTTCGCAGCCTGCCGGCCAAGGTGGAGCTGGCGCGTGTCCGCGACACACATTTCGCTGGTGCCCTGATCCGCATCGAGAACCACAAAGTTGCAGCTTTCAGCGCATACGCGCGCGGAAGTCGCTCCCAGATATCACTGGCCCGCGAAATGCGAAAGCTGATATCGCTGCGCAACATGCTGGTCACCGGGCGACCGCTGGCATGCAGCCGCCAGGAGCTTCAAACGGAGCTGGACTCGCTTGCCCGCAGCTACATACTGCCGCAACTGCGGGCGGCTGATGCCAAAGCACGCTGCTGGCAGGCCAGCCCCACGCTGTTGGCCTTGGTTCACTACGCCCGGCACCACCGCTGACGCGTTCTACCCGCGCGGATGATGCCGCGCATGCAGCTTCTGCAAGTGCTCGCGCGCCACCAGGGTGTAGATCTGGGTGGTGCTGAGCGAGCTGTGGCCCAGCAGCATCTGCAACGCGCGCAGGTCCGCGCCCCGGTTCAGCAGGTGGGTGGCGAAGCTGTGGCGCAGGCCGTGCGGGCTGATCCGGGCCGGGTCGATCCCGGCCAGCACGGCGTACCTCTTTACCAGTGACCAGAACTGCTGCCGGCTCAGCGGGTGCAGCGAGGGCTCCAGGAACAGCGGCACCGCGCCGTCGCGGCTGGCCGGTACCGCGCGCTTGCCGGCCAGTTGCGGCCGGGCCTCGGCGAGGTAGCGCTCCAGCCAGTGCTGGGATTCCTCGCCCAGCGGCACCAGGCGCTCCTTGCTGCCCTTGCCGGTGACCCGCAGTACGCCCTGGCGCAGGTTCACCGCGTTGGCGGGCAGCTCCACCAGTTCGCTGACGCGCAGGCCGGCGGCGTACATCAGTTCCAGCATGGCGCGGTCGCGCAGGCCCAGCGGCTGGTCCACGTCCGGTGCGGCCAATAACGCGTCGATCTGGCTTTCGGCCAGCGCCTTGGGCAGCAGGCGGGGCAGATGCGGCGGGTCGATCAGCGCGCTGGGGTCTTCGCCGCGCTGGCCGCGGCGCACCGCATCGGCGAAGAATGCCCGCAGCGCGGACAGCAGGCGGGCGTTGCTGCGTGCCGACCATCCGTGCCGGGCGCGCCATTCGAGGTAGTCGAACAACCCCTTGCGATCGATCCCGGCCAACCCCTGCGCGGCCCCGTCGCGCCAGCGCGCCAGGCCTTCCAGGTCGCGGCGGTAGCTGTCCAGGCTGGCCCGGGCCAGGCCCTGCTCGGCCCATATGGTGTCCAGAAAGCGCTGGATCAGCGCATTGTCGTCGTCGCGCAGGTCGGGCAGCTGCTGGACCAGCTGGCGGCGCTGCGCCGGGGTGGATGTGTCAGGCATGGGCACAGCATACGAGGGCGGGCCCGGGTATGCTCGGCGCATGGTTACTTCGCCCGCTGATGTCACCACTGCCGACCGCCCCGCCTCACTGCTGCTGTGGCGGCTGCTGGCCCTGCTGTACGACTTCTTCCCGGCGCTGGCGCTGTGGATGCTGGTGGGCGCATTGTTCACCGCCGGCTATGCGGTGGACCACGCGGCGCGCGAGAACATCGCGCCGTTCAGTGCGCTGCAGTGGGTGCTGTGGGTGTGCTGCTGGGCGGTGACCGGGCTGTACGCAACGCTCAGCTGGCACCGCGGCGGGCAGACCCTGGGCATGCGGCCGTGGCGGCTGCAGGTGGTGAATGCCGATGGTGGCGCGCCGCGGCTTGGGCAGCTGTGGCTGCGCTATGCGGTGGGCACGCTGTCGGTGCTGCTGGGCGGGTTGGGGCTGTGGGGGGCGCTGGTGGACCGGCAGCGGCTGACATGGCATGACCGCGCCAGTGGGACGCGGGTGATCCGGTTGCCGAAACGGACGTAGAGCCACGCCCAGCGGGGGGTCGACCCACCGGGCCCCCCGCACCCCCCCCGGGG
>JAEXNZ010000329.1 GCA_023439425.1 Pseudomonadota bacterium | reverse complement strand
ACATAAGCGCCCCATCCCGGTTTGAAGAAAGCGCGCGATCGCGGTTTGACGAGTTCCCGCCATCCCCGGTTTACTACGCGCGCCGTCCGTTCCCATCAGAAGTTCCACGTCGCCTGCAACTGCGTATACCGCGGGGCCTGCCAACGGGTGCCGGTGTTGAACGTGCTCTCGCGGTACTGGCCCGGCTGGGCTTCATAGCGCTGGTGCACGTTGACCACGGTCTGGTTGTTGAACAGGTTGAACACCGACAGCCGCACGCTCAGGTCCACGCCTTCCACGGGCAGACGCCAGGTGACGTTGGCTCCCATGGTCCAGGTCCAGGGCAGGCGGCCATACGCGCCGCGCGGGCTGTACTCGAACTGGCGCTGGGCGTAGTTGCCGCTGCAGTTGGCCACGCACAGCCAACCGGTGCCGCCGCCGCTGCTTTCGCTGCTGGTGCTGCCGCCGGCGGTGCTGTCATTCGGCCACATCACGCCGAACGCGGTCACCGGGCCACCGGACTGCACCTGCAAGGTGGTGCCGAAGCTCCACTGCTCGCTCAGCGCATAGGCGGCGCGGAACTTGAACTGGTGGCGGAAGTCGTTGAACAGCACGCCATAACGTTCGTTGTTGGCCGGATGATCCCAGTGCTGGACCATGCCGGTGTCGCCGTAGCCGGTATCGGAATTGACCGGGCCTTCAAAGTTGCCGTCGCTGCGCGACCACAGGTACGACGCGTTGAACAGCCACTTTTCGTCCCATGCGCGGTCGATCTGGAATTCCAGCGCCTTGTAGGTGCGCTTGGGCTTGGAGTAGCCCACCACTTCGCCACTGCCCCCCTTGCGGTAGCCACTGTTGGCCGTGTCGATGGTGATCCAGCCTTCCTCGGCGCAGCCGATGCTGGAGTCGCCCCAGATGGTCAGGCTTTCACCGGGGTTGGCGATCGGCCACAGGGTGGTGCCGGTGGGGCCGCACGGGGTGTAGTTCAGGCGCATGTCGTCGAGCGCGCGGGTCATGCGCCGGTAAGTGGCGTTGACGCCCCACGACCAGGCCTGGTTGAGCATGCTCTGGAAGCCGAGGATGTATTCGTCCTGGTACACGGCCTTGAGGTCGCGGTCCACGCTCTGGCGCAGGTCAGCCGCACCGGTGTTCATGCGGGTGTCGACCGGGCCGATCTGCTGGCCGATGATCGGCGCGGCATACGGCGCACCGGTGACCGGGTTGGCCTGGGTCTGCCAGCCGTTGAGCACGTAATAGCTGTACTCGTCGGTGAGGCCCCCGGCGAAGTTGACGTTGATGTTGTTGGTGACCGGCAGGTAGTAGCGGCCGGCGTTACCGAACAGCTTGGTGGTGCCGTCGCCCTTCATGTCCCAGCTGAAGCCGAAACGCGGGGCGATGAGGTCGTCCATCTTGATGAAGGCGTCGTCGTCAGCGGTGCGGTTCTCGAAGCGGTCCCAGCGCACGCCCAGGTTGAGCATGAGGTTGGGGGTGATGTTCCAGATGTCTTCGAGGTAGAAGGCATTGGCTTCGGTTTCAAAGGTGCCACCGGACACGCGGTTGCGCGCGCGCAGCATCTCGGTCACACCGGGCGGCACAAAGGCGTTGGCACCGTCCCAGACTTCATCACCGGGGCGGGCCAGATAAGCGGTGTAGCTGAGCTGGGTGGGGCCGGGATAACGGGTGCTCTGCTCGGTGGTCATCAGCTCGCGGTCGACACCGAAGCGCAGCAGGTGCGTGCCGAGCTGCCATTCGAAATCGAGGCGGGCGACATCGCGGGTGTCGTCACGCTCGGCCACGGCGGCACCGGTGGGATGGCAGCCGGGGCGCAGGCCGTTGAGCTGGCCCAGGCGCGGGGCGTAGCTGGCATCGGTGAACACCGGGCTGCACAGTTCGTCCAGCGAGGAACGGGTGAACGCACGCTGGTTGTTCTGGCCGACCATGGCACGCGCGGTGAAGGTTTCACCGAAATGGCCGGTGTAGGTGGCCGACCAGTTCTTGCCGCCGGCTTCGGTGACCGAATCGCCAGCCCACGCACCGATGACATTGTCGTCCCAGTCGTAGTTGTACGCGCCGGCGGTGGTTTCGGTTTCGTCGCTGAAAGCCAGCAGCGCCAGGCTGTGGTTGTCGTTGATGTTCCAGTCGAGCTTGGTGCCCCAGAAGCCGTTGTCGGCTTCGTTCTTGAACCAGGTGAGCGCGTCGTTGGAAGTGTTGTGCCCGTTCTCGTCGCGCTTTTCATACATGGCGAACAGGAACAGCTTGTCCTTCACCACCGGGCCGCTGGCCCACACGTTGGTCTTGAAGAAGCTGCTGTCGTCGCGGCTGGCGTAGGAATGCGCGCTGCCATCGCGGTGGAAGTGGTCGCGACCACTGGAGCGCCACGCGGACGGTTCGGCGGTGACTTCAATGCCGCCTTCAAACTCGTTGCTGCCGGAGCGGGTCACCGCGTTGATGACGCCACCGGTGGAACGGCCGAATTCGACCGAGTAACCGCCGGTCTTGACCTGGAATTCGTTGAAGAACGCAAACGGTGCGCTGGAGAAACCGCGCCGGGTGTACATGTCGGTGACGTTGAGGCCGTTGATGAACACCGCGTTCTCGGCCACCGAGGAACCGGCGAACGACAGACCGCCGAAGGTGGAGTTGCCGCCGACCACGCCGGGCGCGAGCAGCGCCACAGCGGAAAGATCCTGCGCCACCGGCAGGCGCGAAACTTCCTGGCGGTTGACGTTGAACGAGGTTTCGGTGGAGAACACGTCCACGCGGTTCACCACGCGCGTGCCCACGACCTGCAAGGCTTCCAGATTGACCACGTCACCGCTGCTGGCCAGGTTGACGTTGGTGGTGCCGCCGACGGCGACGCTGACCGCCACGCTGTCGCCGAGGTTTTCGCCATTGCGGCTGACCTGCAGGCGGTAGTCACCCACCGGCAGCTGACCCAGGCGATACGTGCCGTCGCTGCCGACGGTGACGCTGCGGCTGGCCCCGGTGCTGGTGCTGACCACGGTGACCTGGTCGCCGGCGGTGGCACGGCCGGCGACCGCACCGCTGACCGCCTGGGCCCAGGCAATGCCAGGAGCCACAACGCCAAGACAGGCCCCGAGCGCGACGCACAGCGCCGCCCGCTTCAAACTGTTCGCTTTCATCCCCTGCTCTCTCCTGCAGATTGTGAAATGGTGGTGGTGGGTTATTTCATGTGTGACTGGAAGTCGTAGGTCCACTGGTCGTAGTACAGATTGCCGCCGGACCACTCCACTTCACCGCGCTGGTTGTCGACCGTGTCCGAGCGCGGGTATTGCTTGGCCGGCGTCAGCGGCCGGTCGTAATCGTCGTTGAAGGCGATGCGGTAGGCGTCCAGGCCGCCCATGTAGAAGTCGCGCAGGGCGGGCGTGCTGCTGTGCAGGCGGCCGGTGGTGACGTCCATCGGCACCCAGCCATATGGCGCGAGGTACACCGCGCCCCAGTCGTGCAGGTTGTTGTAGCCCACGGCATCGTCGGAATAGACCATGCCGGACTGCCAGCGCGCGGGAATGCCGTTCAGGCGCAGCAGCGTGATCAGCAGCAGGGTCTGCTGGCCGCAGTCGGCGTGGCCGGCGTGCAGGGCGTAATCGCTGATGTTGGAGATGGTGGAGTATTCGCGTGCGCCGGCCCAGGGGATGCGGTCTACGGCGTCGAAGAGTTTTTCGAAGATGCGGTAGGGGTGGGTTTCGTTGCCAACGATGCGCTGGGAGAACGCGCGCAGGGCGGGGGTGAACACCACGTGCGGGGCGCGTTCGGCGAGGTAGGGCTGCAACGCCGTGTCGTTGGGCGTGGGCTGCACCTTGGCCGGGTCGATGTCGGTGTGGCGCGCGTAGACGGTGAGTTCGTAGCGGACTTCGAACTGGGTGGGCTGGCCGGCGACGGCCGGGGCCTGCAGGTAGGCGGTGCGCTGCGGGGTGTCTTCCGGGGCGATCTGCGCGGACGCGGTGCCACCGCTGCTGCCGAGGAAGCGGATGTTTTCCTGCTGGCCGGGGATGTGGCGTGGGTAGGGAATCCAGGCGCGCACCGTTTCACCGGCGGGGACCGCGTCGGGTTTGACCGTGAGGGATTGGGTGACGGTGACGTGGCGCGGGGTGAGGGATTGCGGGCCCACGACCAACGGTCGTGGGCTACCGGCATTGTCCCGGTAGGTATCGACCGTTGGTCGATACGAACGTGCCGCATCAACCACCTCGTGGTGGTGCGGGCCGAGCACCTCTTGCGGCCCGTCCTTCGGCACCGGCACACCCGGCGCGCGACGGGCACGGGCTTCGGCGCTCACCCGGAACAGGTTCGACGGTGCGCGCTTGAACCAGCGGCGCTGGCCGTCGATGTCCAGATGCTCCAGATGCCCCTGTGCATCCCAGCGGGCGAATTCGGCGTCGGTGAGATCGGGAATCTGCTTGCGCACCTGCGCCTGCGCGTCGGCGGCATCCAGGGTGAAGTCGAGGCGGATGCGGCGCATGCGCTCGCGCTGGAAGGTGTAGGCGTCGCGCTGGTCCTGGCTGAGGTTGGCATCGGCCAAGACGCGGCTGATGTCGGCTTCGGCCTGGGTGAAGTGGCCGGCGTCAATGCGGGTGATGATATCCGGCAGCGCGGGCAGCGGCTGCGCGCACAGCGCCGGCGACACCAGCAGCAGGCAGGCTGCGGTGTGCCAGGCGAAGCGACGGAGCCGGTGCGGTTTGCGAACTGCGGATTCCACGGCGACACTTCCACAGGTGCGGGTGGTAATCGCTGTGTAACACGCGGCGGGTAGGCGGTCAATAATTTATTCTTGCTTTTGATGGCGGAAGGAATAAATATTCACAGAGATTCCGAGGAGGTTGCCGCGTGAGGATTCGAGGTAGGTCGTTGACGCGCATGGCGCGTCATTGCGGGCTGGCGATGCTGTTGCTGGCGGGCGCGGCTGGGGCACAGGACGCGGCGCGGCCGCTTTCGGGGTATGGCGATGTCATTGAGCTGACCGACTCATTCCTGCACCCGGAGTTCTGGTCTGATGAGCAGGACGGAGGCGCGGGCAGGCCAGCGATCACCCCTACCGAAGCAGACCGGATTCTGCTCAGCCGGGACGACATCAACGCGCAGAACGCGCGGATGCGGGCGAACGACCCGTCCATTCACAACCTGGCTGCGCTGCCGGCTTCGCTGACCCGGGCCAAGGTGAAAGCCGACCTTGATGCGCTGTCGCGCTGGCCGGAAAAGCCGCTGTATGGCGAAGACGGCCAGCCGATCAGCGCCGAACAGCGCGCGTCCATCATTGCCAATGCCAGTGGCGACGCCATCGCGGCGACGCGGCCGCTGCGGTACGGGCTGGTGGTGCACC
This sequence comes from Pseudomonadota bacterium, assembly GCA_023439425.1. Classification (GTDB taxonomy): domain Bacteria; phylum Pseudomonadota; class Gammaproteobacteria; order Xanthomonadales; family Xanthomonadaceae; genus Stenotrophomonas. Next base: position 6,540 of record JAEXNZ010000329.1, on the reverse strand, counting down.
GCGCGGCGCTGCGGACCTTCCCGACGATGCTGCGGGTGTTCAGCCGCCCGGGCGATACCGATATCGACCGCTTCCAGGAATCGGCGCTGTTCCCCGGCGACGCGGTGGCGGTGCTGCATGAAAGCGCGGATGGCCAATGGCTGTTCGTGACCAGCGAGCGCTACACGGCGTGGATCGAAAAGCGCTTCGTCGGCGTGGGCGACAAAGCGACGGTGCTGGGTTACGGCGCAACGGAACACTACCGCGTGGTGACCGGGGCCACCGTGTTCACCACGTTTACCCCGGAAGAGCCACGGGTTTCGCGCCTGCAGCTGGACATGGGCGTGCGCCTGCCTGCGCTGGTCGACTGGCCGCTGCAGCAGCCGGTGAACGGCCAGCAGGCGCATGCCAGCTACGTGGTGCAGCTGCCGGTGCGCAACGACGATGGCTCGCTTGCCCTGGTGCCGGCGCTGATCGCGCGCTCACAGGACACCAGCGAAGCCTATCTCGAACTGACCCCGCGCGATCTGTACACGCAGGCGTTCAAGTTCCTGGGCGAGCGCTACGGCTGGGGTCATTCGTATGACACCCGCGACTGCAGCGGTTTCGTGTCCGAGGTGTACCGCAGCTTCGGCATCCTGATGCCGCGCAATACCAGCGCGCAGGCGGTGAGCCCGGCGCTGGACCGCATTGCGTTCACTGCCAAGGACAGCAAAGCCAAGCGCATGGAGGCAGTGAAGAATCTGCAACCCGGCGACCTGGTCTACATTCCGGGCCACGTGATGCTGACCCTGGGTCACTTCGGCGGCAACACCTGGATGATCCACGACACCGCCGGTGGCAGCTGGTTCGCACCGGACGGCACCCGCGTGCAGGCGCACCTCAACGGCGTTTCGGTGACCCCGCTGGAGCCGATGATGGCCAGCGACACCGTGAGCTACATCGACCGCATCACCAACATCCAACGCATGCGTGCCAAGACCCCTTGATGAAAATCACCGATATCGAACTGGGCATGCTGCGCGTGCCGCTGAAGACGCCGTTCAAAACCGCGCTGCGCACGGTGGATACCGTGGAGGACGTGGTGGTGCTGATCCGCACCGACAGCGGCCACACCGGCTATGGCGAGGCGCCGGCGACGGCGGTGATCACCGGCGATACGCACGGGTCGATCATTGAAGCGATTGACCACTTCATCAAGCCGCGGCTGCTGGGCCAGGACGTAGCCAACCTCAACCGCAACTGCGCGCTGGTGCAGTCATCGCTGGAGCGCAACACCAGCGCAAAGGCGGCGGTGGAGATCGCCCTTTACGATTTATGGGCACAGCTGCACAACGCGCCGCTGTACCAGATGCTGGGCGGCGGCGACCCGGTGATCACCACCGACATCACCATCAGCGTGGACTACATCGACAAGATGGTGGCGGACTCGCTGTCCGCGATTGATCGCGGCTTCGAGTCGTTGAAGATCAAGGTGGGCAAGGACATCGGCCTGGACGTGGAACGGGTGAAGGCGATCCACGCCGCCGTGCAGGGCCGTGCCCTGCTGCGCCTGGATGCCAACCAGGGCTGGACGGCGAAGCAGGCGGTGCAGGCGATGCGCACGCTGGAAGAAGCCGGGGTGGTACTGGAACTGCTGGAGCAGCCGGTAAAGGCGGCCGACATCAGCGGGCTGAAGTACGTCACCGACCGGGTGAACACGCCGGTGATGGCCGATGAGAGCGTGTTCAACCCGGGCCAGGTGTTCGACCTGATCCAGCAGCGCGCGGCGGACATCATCAACATCAAGCTGATGAAGACCGGCGGGCTGTCGAACGCGATCCGGATTGCGGATATTGCCGCCATCTACGGGGTGCCGTGCATGATCGGCTGCATGATCGAATCCAGCATCAGCGTGGCCGCAGCAGTGCACCTGGCGGTGGCCAAGAGCGATGTGATCACCAAGGTGGACCTGGACGGGCCGTCGCTGGGCCGGTTCAATCCGGTCACCGGGGGCGTGCATTTCAACGAGTCAGAGATCACCATCAGTGATGCGCCGGGGTTGGGGATCACCGAGGTGCAGGGGTTGGAAATGATCACGCCGCCACGTTGGTAACCGATGCCGCCTTTGCTGAAAATCCGCTCTGAACGGGACCAGATGTCGGCGATTGAACGCCGCATTGCCGACTTCATTCTGGACAACGCGCACCTGCTGCGCGACTACTCGTCGCAGCAGCTGGCCAGCGCGCTGGGCATCAGCCAGTCCAGCGTGGTCAAGTTCAGCCAGAAGCTGGGCTTCAAGGGCTACCCGGACCTGAAGTACTCGGTGGGCCAGGCGGTGGCGCGCGCGGGCAGCGACCCGCAGGCCGCGCCGCCGGCCGGCGAACCTGGCAACGGCTACGCGCAGCTGGGCGAGCGCCTGCGGCACAGCCGGCAGGCCGCCGATGACGAAACCCGGGTGGCGAATGCGCAGGCCGATGTGGAGCGGATTGTGGCGCTGGTGGACGGCGCACCGAAGGTGTTCGTGTACGGGCTGGGCGACGATGGCCTGTATGCGCGCGAGTTCGCGATGCGGCTTTCCCTGCTGGGCATGCTGACGGTGCACCACGCCGACCCGATTCTGATGATGGCCAATCTTTCCGCGGTGCGGCCGGGTGACGTGCTGCTGGTGTTCTCGGAGTTCGGCAAGCTACCGCAGCTGTACCAGCTGTCGCGCCAGTTCCAGGACATGGGCGGCAAGGTGGTGTCGATCACCCGCCACAGCGCCAACCCGCTACGCGCGCACGCCGATGCAGCGCTGGTGGTGTGCGCACACGACCCGGCCCCTTCGATGGCACAACTGTTGTACCGTTCAGCCTTGCAGTCGCTGCTCGACTTTCTGTTTGTTCTGCTCTGCCACGCCAACCCGGACCGGCACCGCCAGCTGGGGGTGAATCTGGAGCGGATTGAACACCTGATCGACACCTGATTTCTGGAGTTGACGATGCTGCCGTACCTGCGAACCGCTGTTGCAACCGTTGTGCTGGCCTGTGCCCTGCCCGCCTGGGCCGCCGATCCCCTGGAAGGCACCACCCAGCTGGTGGTGGTGACCACGGCCGATTGGGACGCCACCTCCGGCACGCTGCAGGCGTATGCGCGTACCGAGACCGGCTGGCGGCCGCAGGGTGAGGCGTTTACGGTTGCAGTGGGTCGCAGCGGCAGCGCCTGGGGCACCGGCCTGCACCCGGCGCAGAAGGGCGGGCCGCAGAAGCAGGAAGGCGATGGCCGCAGCCCGGCGGGGATCTTCGCGATTGGCGAGGCGTTCGGCTATGCGGACAAGGTGACCACGTCCCTGCCCTACCAGCCGATGCTGGAGAGCAGCTATTGCATGGATGTACCGGATTCGAAGTACTACAACCGCATTGTGGATGCGGACGTGGTGGGGGCCGAGGCGGTGGAGGGTTCCACCGAGCCGATGCGGCTGGACCTGCACAACAAGGGCGACGTGCGCTATCGCGAGGGCTTTGTGATCGAGCACAATCCGAAGGCGGTGCCGCGTGGCGGCAGCTGCATCTTTGCCCACCTGTGGCGCACCCCCGGTGAGGCCACCGCCGGCTGCACGGCGATGGAGCCGGCGCACATGACCACCCTGCTGGGCTGGCTGACCCCGGCGGCACGGCCGCGCTTCGTGCTGCTGCCGAAGGCGCAGTACGCGCAGCTGCAGGCGCAGTGGCAGCTGCCGGCGCTGGGCGCGCCATGAGCGCACCTTCTTCGGGCGCGCCTTCCGAACCGCAGCTGGAGCGTGCGGTCAGCCGCTGGCAGATTGTCGGGCTGTCGATCAACGACGTGATTGGCAGCGGGATCTACCTGCTGCCGGCGGCTACCGTGCTGTTGCTGGGGCCGTTCAGCCTGTGGGGCGTGGTGGCGGCTGGCATCGTGGTGGCGCTGCTGGTGCTGTGCTACGCGCAGGCGGCGAGCTACTTCGATGAGCCGGGCGGCAGTTATCTGTATGCGCGCGAGGCGTTCGGGCGCTTTGCCGGGTTTGAGATCGGCTGGATGATCTGGCTGACCCGGATCAGCTCGGCGGCGGCGTTAAGCAACGCGCTGGCCGATGCAGTGGCGCGGTTCTGGCCGTGGGCCGGGCACGATGTGGGCCGGGTGCTGGTGATCGTGGTGTCGCTGGGGTTTTTGACCGCGGTGAACGTGATGGGCGTGCGCTCGGCGGCGCGCACCGGCATTGTGCTGGTGATCGGCAAGCTGCTGCCGTTGCTGCTGTTCGTGCTGATTGGCGCGTTCTACGTGGACATGGACCTGGCGTTCTCGGGCCAGCGGCCCGACCCGCATGACCTGCAGCGGATGGGCGAGGCGGCGTTGCTGCTGCTGTACGCCTATGCGGGCTTTGAGAACATTCCGGCGGCGGCCGGCGAGTATCGGAACCCGAAGCGGGATATTCCGTTCGCGCTGATCACCATGATTGTGACGGTGACGGTGATTTACGGCGCGGTGCAGTTCATTGCGCAGGGCACGCTGCCGGGGCTGGCCTCTTCTGCTACGCCATTGGCCGATGCGGCGGCGGGGTTTGGCGGTGAGGCGCTGGCGCTGATTCTCACGGTGGGCGCGACGATTTCGATTCTGGGCACCAACAGCAACACGATGATGATGGGGCCGCGCTTCCTGTTTGCGCTGGCGCGCGATGGCTACGGGCCGAAGCTGCTGGCGCAGGTGCATCCGCGCTTCCGCACGCCGGCGGCGGCGATTGTGACCCAGGGGTTGATTGCGCTGGTGCTGGCGTTGAGTGGGTCGTTCGTGCAGCTGGCGTTGTTGTCGATGACCACGCGGTTGTTTGCGTATATCGGCACGGCGGCGGCGGTGATCGTGCTGGCACGGCGTTTCCGGGATCGGCCGGGGGCATTGAAGCTGCCGGGTGGGCCGTTGATTCCGATCCTGGCCTTGGTGCTGTGTTTGGCGTTGTTTGCCAGTGCGAGCTGGCAGAACATTGCGGCGGCGTTGATTGCGTTTGCGGTGGGTGGGGTGATTTATTTGATGCCGCGGAAGGGCGGTTGATGACGGTGCGCTGAGGCAGCCACGCAGGGCGTGGCTCTACGGTGTGGGTTTGATGGAGTGTTCACCTGTGCTGCCCGTGGTGTTAACCCGGTTGCCGGTACGGTGAACCCTCACCCCACCGGAGCCAGACATGAGCCCTGACTATCAGATTCCCGGCCGGGTGCCGGAAGACGGCGTGCCGCGCCAGGCAGTTGCCGATTATTGGCGCGAACGCTTCAGCGCGGAGCCGTATTACGACGGCAACAGCGAATTGATCTTTGATGATTACGAGCCGGCGTATTACCTCGGCTACAGCGCGCGTCATCAGCGTACGCGGGCAGATGAGGTGATTGAGGCGTATGAGCAGGTTGAAGCAGAGCTGCAGTCACGCTGGGCAAGTGAACATGCGAAAAGCAAGTTGACCTGGGAACAGGCGCGCTCGGCGGTGCAGCGTGGGTGGGATGAGTCCACCGCGTTGCGGCAGGCCCATTTGGATAAGGGCGTGCCGCGCGGGACGTGAATGGGCGGTCGGTCCGTCAGGGGTGACCTATGGTCCACGCGGCGTTGATGGCCATGCTGTACAACCGAGGCTTCACATTGCACCCCTGACGGAGACACCCTCATGCCCCGCCATCTGCTGCTCACCCTGGCCCTTGCGGCCACCCCTGCCCTGTTCACCACCGCCTGCGTGGCCGCCGGCCCCACCGCCGCTGCCGCGCCGGTGATCCAGAAGGCCGACTGGCCGTTCACCGCCACCGAGGTCGCCAAATTCGACCAGCCGTGGGCGATGGCGTTCCTGCCCGATGGCAGCCTGCTGGTGACCGAGAAGGAAGGCACGCTGCAGCACTTCAACGTGCACACCGGCAAGCGCGCCGAGATCACCGGCCTGCCGAAGGTGGCCTACGGCGGCCAGGGCGGCCTGGGCGATGTGCTGCCGCACCCGGACTTCGCCAAGAACGGCTTTGTGTACGTGAGCTACGCCGAAGAGGGTGAAAACGACACCCGTGGTGCGGCCGTGGCGCGCGCCAAGCTGGTGCTGGCCGCCGATGGCAGCGGCACGCTGCAGGACTTCAAGGTGATCTGGCGGCAGACCCCGAAGGTGAGCGGCAAGGGCCATTACGGCCACCGCCTGGCGTTCGGCCCGGATGGCAAGCTGTGGATCACCTCCAGCGAACGGCAGAAGTTCGACCCGGCGCAGGACATGACCGGCAACCTGGGCAAGATCATCCGTCTGAATGACGACGGCACCGTGCCGGGTGACAACCCGTTCGCCTCGCAGGGCGGCGTAGCCGCGCAGGCGTGGTCCATCGGGCACCGCAATGCGCTGGGGATTGCCTTTGATGCGAAGGGCAAGCTGTGGGTGCACGAGATGGGCCCGGCCGGCGGCGATGAGTTGAATCTGATCGTGCGCGGCAAGAACTATGGCTACCCGATTGTCTCCAACGGCAATCACTACGACGGCCGCGAGATTCCGGACCACAACACGCGCCCGGAGTTTGAAGCACCGAAGCTCACCTGGACGCCGGTGATTTCCCCGGCCGGTTTCATCATCTACAACGG
>JAEXNZ010000297.1 GCA_023439425.1 Pseudomonadota bacterium | reverse complement strand
GTCCCCTGACTGATCACATACCGCTCAGGTGCCAACCCCTCACGCAGCAACCACCGCGCAATCCCGGCATTCAGACTCCCGGTCACGGGATCCTCCGGAGCAGCCTCCCCCGCAATGAACGCCCGCGATTCAAACTGCGTCTCCACCCCATCGCCAGCGTCACAGGCCGCAAACACCCCCACCATCAACCCTTCCAGCGCCGGATAATCCGGCTTGATCGCCAGCACCGCCGCGCGACTCCGCAGCCGCAGCGCCAGCCACTTCGGCCCGTTCACCACCCACTGCGCGTCCACCACGTCCTCAGCGGCCACGCCCAGCCCGGCACGCACACGCTCACGCACATCCGCTTCCAACGGCCCCTCACGCAGCAGCGGCGGGGCCACAAAGGCCAACCCGTCCGCACCCTGGCGAATACGCACCAGCCCGATCGCGCACTCCTGGATGATCTCCGCGCCCTGCGGCACCCCACCCTGCGCCAGCCAGGCGTAGCAGCTGCCCAGCGTCGGATGCCCGGCAAACGGCAGTTCCCCCATCGTGGTGAAGATGCGCACCCGGTAGTCCGCACGCGGATCGGTCGGCGGCAGCAGGAACGTGGTCTCGCTCAGGTTGGTCCAGTTGGCGAAGGCCGCCATCCGAGCCTCGCTTAACGCGGCAGCGTCATGCACCACGGCGAGCGGATTACCCGACAGCGGGTCGGCACTGAATACATTGATCTGATGAAACGAGTGGACGCTCACGACAGGCTCCGAAAGGGCAACGTCATCATGCGCCGGTTTCCCAAACAGAACCAACTGGTCCGCACGCCCTTGGTCAAGCGAACCACAAACCATTGCCAGCTAGCCGCAAGTCGGGACCGGGTGGCTGACCAAACCACCCGCTCCCGAAGTCGAGGCTCGACGCTGCTTAGAGGAACACGTACCCAAGCGGCCCGTTATTGTGGGAATTTGGAATGTGTCCGCAGTTGGCCAAGAATGTATCGAAGTGACTCAGCCGCCCCTTGAACTGGTAGGAACAACGGTAGAGAGGTTGAGTATTGGGGAGCGGCACCGTGCTGATGTAGCCGATCAGCCCGAATGAGCTAAGGAAATGGCCCTCACATCCTACATCCCAGGACGTAAAGTACGAGTCCTTGGTGCCGTTCAGCTTACATGCGTGCAACGGGCGCGAGTTTTCAAACGGAGTTGACGAGATGAAACCCAATGATCCTTGCATACGCCAACCAAACTTGTCCCAGTCCTGTGGGAAGAAATAGAGCGTCGCGTTTAGTTCCCGCTTCCCGTTGTAGTGTCGAAATATCTCCCGCAACGTTGCTCCAAGGGGAAGCGAAAGCGCTGAAAAGTATTGCTCTTGCGCAACCTGTGCGACCAATTCGGTACTTTGCTCCATCGTTGTCGCCTGATATGCCGACGCTGCTGGGCTTGTGATGGCACCGACTGCGATGATCATGCCTGCTGCACCGATGCCTACGGCATTCTTACTCACGAATCTTCCTTGCAATGAGCGGGTCATCCACCCGCTGGCGCATGCTAGGTGTGAAGGTGGCCGATGGCGCTGAAGATTGTTGTAGTTTTGAAAATTCAGAGAAATCTGTCCAAAATTCTCAGGAACTCTGACAGCACCGGCGGACGTAGAGCCACGCCCTGCGTGGCTGCATCTCGCAACATGCGCGTAGAGCGTCGCGCCGTTCCGGGGTCATGCCCTACCGGATGTTGAGTGGTTCACGGCGGTCGTCTGGCGAGCGACCCTGCCGGGGCGACACGGGTGGCACGGGCTGCGCGGCGCGGTGGGAGTGCGGTGGCAACGCGGGGCCGTGCGGTGTGGTGTTGGGTTGCGGGTGCAATGCGCCTGGAGCAGCCGGGCAAGCCCGGCTCTACGCGGCGTCTACTTCCAGTTCTTTGGTGCGGCGTTCGTACCAGCCGTTGGTGGTGGGCTCGAAGATGGAGCTGCGTACCATCTCGCCCTGGTACACGTGGACGGAGATGGCGAGCTGATCCGCGCTGGCGTTGCGGATGGTGTGGTACTCGTGCGGGGGAATCAGGCTGCCGGCGCTGCCGCAATTTCCTACGACGCATGGCTGCGGGCGGAAACGGAAACGTTCGCCGTCGCGTTCAAGCAATTCGTACTGGGTGATTTCCAGTTGGCCGAGCCAGACGCCTTCCACGCACCAGAGGCCACTGTGGTCGTGCAGCGGGGTGCCCTGCCCTGGGCCCCAGCTCATGGCGACGATGCTGTAGCCATGTTCGGGGCTGCGGTAGAGCTCGCGGCGGGCGTAGTGGTCTTCCACCGGTTGATGGACGCACGCAGGAAGTTCGATGGTGCTGTCGGCAATGGCCTGTTTCAGGGCTAGCTGCAGCATCCGCGAGATGCGGTGCGGGTCGTTCTGTTCGACGGCGTGATCAACGGCGGCGATGAGACGGTCGCGGCCATGGAACGTCGGGAAGGTGCAGGTCGTGTCCATGACCGCAGTGTATGAGATGTGGGTGAAAATCTCGTTTGATCTGGATCACGGTGGATGTTTGAAGAATGTCCGAAATTGACGGCTGTTTGCGTTGTGGCGCGAAGAGCAGCCGGGCGAGCCCGGCTCTACAGTTCACTTGGTTCCATTTCTCCGAGCGTGACATGGAGGCGTCGGTAGCCGCGACGTTGGCGTGATCGCGTTACTGCGTGCCGCGCTGCAGGAACGGTACCTGCTGGTACAGGCGGCGCTCGCCGCCGCGGGGGTCGTCGGCTTGCTGCGAGTGCACATCGAAGCGCATGGTTTGACGGCGTTCGAGTGAATACGGATCCCATTGGGCCAGCTTCCCGTGATTCGGGTTGCCTGTGCGGGCAAATGACAGCAGTGCATCGCTCATTGCATCGGCCACCTGCTGTGCAGCTTCGCCGGTGCCGGTCTTCGAGCCTTCGGCATCAAGGTTGTGAAACACCAACGGGATATCCAGCGTGTGGAAGGCGCGCAGTTTGCCACCATCCAGTGGTGTGCCCCAGTCGAGCTGGTACGCCCACGTGGGTGCGCCTTGGCGTGCACGTGCTTCCAGCTCTTCCAC
>JAEXNZ010000286.1 GCA_023439425.1 Pseudomonadota bacterium | reverse complement strand
GGAGTACCGCCATGACCCAGGGCGACAAATCCAGCTACACCGACAAGCAGAAGCGCCAGGCCGCGCATATTGAAGAGAGTGAGAAGAAGCAGGGCCGCAGCGAGAAGACCGCCGAGCGCATCGCCTGGGCGACGGTCAACAAACAGGATGGCGGCGGAAGAAAAAAGAAATGAGAGGTGTGTGGCGGTAGGGTCGGTCGACAGATGACCGCCGATCACCGCTCAACACTCTTTAACGCATGACCCAAAAACGAAACAAACCACGGGGTGCCGTCAGTCCCGGCACCCCGTGGGTAACCGGCTAACATTCCTTGAGCTTGGTGGCCTCATCCACCACCAACCTCAAACCGTCCTCAACCGGGATCAACCTCAACTCGGTACCCACATCAATACGCAGCCGGGTCAACCACATGCCCCGAAGCTTTATGCAAGGCACCTGCTCGTCCCCATAGCGGTCCTTCGACCCGGGGTAATTGACCGCCTGCACCTTGAGCCGCTTCGGCACCTGCCAATGCAGCACCTTCGGACGGCTCTTGCTGTCGCCGCGCCCATCCGAACCAGAATCATCTTTCATGAAACGTCCTCATGGTTTGCATTTTCCCCGCCGGGATAGCGGGGATATCGGGAGGCTGAAATCCGTAAACAGACCAAACACGGAGTGACGCTTTCCCCGGGGGTGTTGTATTGCGCCACCCTCCCGATACAGGACGTCCATCTTTATTTAGGTCTGTTAGGAGATTTCAGTCTCCGACGCACACCATGCGCGATGACGCATACCTAATGATCTACAAATTGTTGCAAGAATTTGGAGTTCAGACGCATGAGAAGCACGTCGTTCGCGGACAACACAGCGCATCACCTTCTGCACCATCAGCAAGTGGATTGCGTCATGCCTGTCACTGCTGGCGCACATTCACCAAACCTATGACGATCACTGACACGGCCGAGTAACAGCAAAGGCCCCACCGGCTCCGCTCTTGCGTGACGTAACTGGCCACCACTGCGTCAATCGAAGCCAACCTCCGCTTCGCCGCGCTCACGCTCACCCAGTCTTCCGCGCGTTACGGGCCGCAGCAATGGCTGGCGTGGACTGTGCCGGAATCAAGATCGCGTCACCGCAAACGTCGCAGGCACCGACCAAGACGTCATATGCGATCCCATTTCCATCTCTGAATGGAACGTCCTGGTGAACGAACGTCACGGTCACGCGACCGTCCCTGTGACACAGGGCACTCTTCCTGTCCCCCGGAATGAATAGCTTCATGTGTATGCGCCAACGATCACTGATCCGTTCTTATAGATGTAACGAGCCATGAGGGCTTGCAGCATTTGCTCACTCGAGACGCACGGCACCGCCAGGCGCGGGACGACATGGCGAGAAGCGACTGGCACCGAGCGACGGCCAATCCCGTAACACCATGGAAGCGCAGCTCTAGCGCTGGCCTCCGCCGTCCACCGGCCGTTCGTACTCCGGCCACGCACCCACTCGGGCTAACATGCCCCCGACGCCCGCCCATATCGAAAGGCACCCGACGATGGCTCCGAACAAGCACCCGACCCAGCAAGGTCGCATCACCGAAGTATCGGTCAGCGGATTTCGCAGCCTCAGCCACATCGAGAAGCTTCAGCTGCCTCAGCTCACAGTCCTGATCGGGGCGAACGGCGTCGGCAAGTCCAGTTTCCTCCACTTCTTCGAGATGCTGGGTTGGATGCTGCGGGACCGGAAGCTGCAGGACTACGTGGTCCGGCGCGGAGGCGGAGACGACCAGCTATTCATGGGGGCGCGGGTAACGCCGCAGATTGAGGCTGAAGTCTGCATCACCGCCGGGCAGAACGTGAACGCCTACCAGTTTTCAATGACCCATCTTTCCGCTGGTGACTCGCTGTTGCTCACACGGGAGGCGTACCGCGCCTCCGAAGGGGACGCCGCCAACAGCGCGTGGGTCCATCTTTCTGGATTCGGCAAGGAGTCCGTGCTACCCGACCAAGGCGATGCGGCGGCACGCGACATTTGTGGCCTTCTGCGTCAATCCACGACTTACCAGTTCCACGATACATCCGCCAACGCATCACTGCGTCAGCGCTGGGACGTTTCCGACTCTGTTCGACTGCGCCCGGATGGTGGCAATCTCGCCGCCGTGCTGCTTGATCTGCGGGAGAACGATGCAATGCGTTATCGACAACTGGTGCAACAGATCCAGCGTGTGTTCCCCACCCTGGAAGACTTCGTGCTGGAGCCGGTGGCTGGCAAGGTATTACTGCGCTGGCGAGGCAGACACAGCGACAAGGTCTTCGGCGCACACCTCACCTCCGATGGCTCGCTGCGGCTGTTCTGCCTCATGACCCTGCTATGCCTTCCGGACGACCGGCTGCCGGCGATTCTGTTCTTCGACGAGCCCGAGCTTGGGCTGCATCCGCATGCCATCGCCCTGGTCTCGGACATGCTCAAGCGGGTGGCCCAACGTCGCCAGGTATTCATCGCCACCCAGTCGCCGTACATGGTGGATTGCTTCGACCTGGATAACATCATCGTGGCTGACGCCAGCAACGGCGCGACCACGCTGAAGAACCTGCCAAGAGAGCGGTACCAGCACTGGCTGGATGACGACTACCTGCTGTCGGACATCTGGCTGAAGGCTAGTTGATCCATCAAGCTCGCTGCGTTGAACGGCGAGTCATCGGCGAAGTTGCGCCGACGCGCTGGCGGTTCTCCGCGATCAAGCGAGCAAGCTGCTGGCGCGTTGCCCTGCGAACGGGCACATCCTCAGCCAACGTCGCAAACCGACCGGCGACCTCACAGACCTGATCCATCACAGCCAGCGCTTCGGATTCGGAAATGTCCTGCTCGTTGGCCAAGCGCAGCAGATGCGGACGGCCAATGCCTCGAGCCTCACCATAGACATCCATATGGTGTTCTCCACCGGGACCTTGGCAGAAGGTCAGGTCATACCCGGGAGCGAGCTTCCAGTCACGGCTGCGATCCAGTCGGAAAGAGAAGTTCTTGCTGTGGTCATCGCGATTATGAAAAACCACGTTAAACACGCATCGGAGAAACGCCTGGCTTACCTCCGCTTCACTGCGAGTGATGGAGCGGGTAAGCCGGAGCAGACCGTCATAGTCGATCTGCGGCATGCGGAAGTTCAGATCGGCCGCACCTGCGGCGGTCAGAATGGGAACCCGCATCCCCGCTTCGCGATCAAACCGCTCAATGCCAAACGCTGACAGCTTTGGGCCAAGCTCAAAAAGATGAGTCTGTGGCATCTCAATGCCACACTCGGCAGCCAGCCTCGCGTAGAGGAACTCTATTGCACACACTTCTGGATGTTCGCCTCCCGCCTGGAACTTGATCAGCCATGGAGTTCCGTTCTCGAGCGGGCTACTACTGACCACACCACCCTTCGGATCAAAGTTCACCAACACTTTCGGTCGAGCACCCTGCGGCGACCCGCCGATTTTGGCCAGGGTCGCCAACGCTGACGAATCCTTGTCATGCACTACCTGCTGAACCTGTGTCGCCAACTCCAGCAGGCTCAGATCGTCCGAGTCGGGATCCAGGGGGGCGACCGGGTGGAAACTCAATGCCCCCATCGCGCGGTCGCCAATGAACGCCAGTCGATCCAACGATGAAACCCGCCGTGGGTCCCGGCCATGCTTGCGAAACAGACGATCCATGACCAGTAAGCCCCAACCGTCAGGGAGAGCGTCCGCGATCGCACCTGGCAAGCGAAACTGATGTTCTGCGAAGCCATGGAACGCCTGCGGCTGAACCGGCAAACGGGGAGACAGCGCAAGCCCCTGAACCTGTGCTTCTTTCGAGTACTGGAACAGGAGTTGCGTGCCGTCGTCTGCGAGCCGCCCCAGAGACCATCGCTCGCCCCAGCCTTCGTAGATGACATCCAGCAGTTGTATGGTCATGACGTTCTGCGGGCGGCGCGCTTACGAACGCTGCGCTTTGCGCGGTCCATATCCATGAGTTCTTCGATGGATTGAACCCCGACCTTGAATAGATCATCCAGCCCACGTTCCAGTCGAAGTGCCAGGGCCACCTTGATGATGGTGCTGAACGCGCAATCACCTGAGCGCTCCAGGTTCCGAATGGTACCCACGGACACGCCGACACGTTCGGCCAGATCCGGCTGTGTCATGTTGCGGGAAACACGGGCAAGCCGGATGCGTTGCGCGAACTCGGCTTCGATTTCCTTGGGAGTTGCTAGGCTGAAATCCACACGGACCTCCTGACATTGGTCACACTATCACATCGACCAATTTGCGTCAATATTTTGGTTCTTATACGCACGAATGCCAGATAAAAACCAAAATATTGATGCAAACAGGGCGGAAGCCGAATTCAATCCCTTGATCCGACCGGAATGGACCAGTACCAGACCTGCTGTCCCCTTTGGTCTACAAGCAACCCAAACGGGCGAACTGACGGCTCACGGCCCAGGTCGCCACAACGATAGGCCCTGCCGGATGCCAGCGGCAACGCCCCCTCGCCCGCGGTGAGCGCCTCCGGCCACCACTTAGCGGTATGCCGTGTCTGACGCTTGGGCGGCCGCGGGACCTCCGGGTCTACCACACAGCGCTGAAGTAGCCTTTCCGGCATCGTGGCACTCAGATTGAACCGGACCCACATCTGATTGGAGTCGAGGTTGTGCGATTCCACGATGTCCGTGGCGTCTGCCGGGATATCAGCGGGCAGCCAACCACGGGCGAAGGAGCCATCGCGCTCGGCGTCGGCGCGGGTTGGGTAATGGCGTGTCTGTGACTCGTCTGGAAGCTCTGCGCACGAGCAGAGCAGCAGGCAGATGACGATTCCTGCAGAACATCTCCTCGCGGCCCGCGAAGGCCAGGATATCCAATGGCCGCACATCGTCATTCCATCCGGGCATCTGGTAGCGAAGTCATGCCACTACGGTGTCCGTCCGACGATCTCAACCATGAGCTGCTCCTTGGTACGGACTCCACCTGGCAGATAGCATTCGTACCCCTCTGCGACCCGTCGGCAGTGCTTCAGGGCTTCCTCCCTCTTCCCGAGCTGGATCAATATTCCGGCAAGATGCATTCGAGATGCGTCTGTGTAGTAGCCGAAGCCTGCTGCCTCACCCATCTCCACCGCTCTCCAGAACGCCAGCGCTGCGTCCTCGGCACGACCGCCCCGCCACTGCGCGATACCCAAGTGGAATCTGTCGGCTGGCTCCCAGTCACCCAGCGCGACGAGGTGCTCCAGATCGGCTATCTGGAGGTCTCTTAGTCGCATGAACGCGTAGACGTCCGCGCGGGCACGGAGTCCCGCCCTCCGTATCGGCTCCTGATCGATCAGAACTTCACATAAGGCCAGAGCGGCTGGGCTGTCGGAAGAAGCTAGCAGCGCTTCGATCCTTTTCAGGATCGTACTGAGGTCTTCCTCGCTTGTCTGCAGTGCCTTCACCATTCCCCCTCCTGCATTTCAGGCTCCGAGGTTTCCGGTAGACCCACGTACCGCAGCCACGCAGGGCGTGGCTCTACGGATGCTGTGTGATGGCCTTGTGGGTGACATGGCCGCGCAGCCAGTCGGCGATCACGCCTGCGGCGGCATCGGCGCGGGCTTGCAGCAGCAGGTGTGGGCCATCGAGGGTGACCCAGCGGGCCTGCGGTGCCAGCCGCTGCAGCGCCTGCACGCTGATCGGCCACAGCAAACGGTCATGGCGTGCCAGCAAGCCGAGCAGCGGCACCTGCAGGCTGCGCAGCGGCTTGCGTGCATCTACCCGCAGCGTGGCCGCGGCACGCTGGCGCAGCACGTTGGCCGGCACCTCGTTCAAGGCGTTTTCCAGTGCTTGCCGGGTTTCGCCGGTGCACCAGCGGCCCAGCAGCAGCGGCACCAGCACCGCCAGGGGTGGTAGCGGCCAGGCCGGTGCGAGCAGATTGGCGAACGCGGCGGGAACCGGTACGGGGCGATGCGCGAAGGTGGTGGACAGCACCACGCCGCGTAGCGCGGGCGGGGTCTGCGCGGCCAGCAACACGGCCAAGGGACCGGCGAAGGATTCACCGAGCAGCACGAACGGCGTTTCCGGCAGCTGCAGGCGTACGCGCGCGGCCAGCGTGGCGTAGTCCTGTGGGCCATCCTGCGGATAGCGCAGCACCTGCGCGGGCACGCCACGTGCGGCCAGCGCATCCAGCAACGGGGTGGTCAGCAGGCCAGTGCCATCCAGACCGGGCAGCACCACCAAGGTGGGTTGAGCGTCCATGCAGGCAGCCACAACAGCGGGGGTCACCGGCATGGTGGCATGGGGGCGGTGAAGGGTTCAACGCCCTGCCCTGCCTTGACGGCGGTGGTCGGACGTGGGCGATACTCGGGCTTTGCTGCGGGATGCGGTTGATCAGGGGGACTACAGATGAAAACGTTCGTACGGGCGCTGGCCACGCTGGCGCTTCTGCTGCCGTTGGGTGCGGGGGCACAGAGTGGAATCATGCCGGAGGGTTCAGCGACGAAGGCAGAGGGTGATTTTTCAGCCTCGCTGCTGATCACCGCCGATCCGAACTGGCAGCAGGAATGGGAAGCGCCCAAAGGTGAGGTGCCGAACTTTCGGCTGGCGGATTCGGTTGCCGTGGGGGGCGATCTGTATGTGCTGGCCTTCCTCAGCAATCCGCAGCTGGACGAGGCCGGTATTGCCAATGTTCGCTGTGACCTGAAAGTGGCGCATCCGGACGGCACGCTGAGCAGCAATGATCATGACCTGCCCTGCTTCGTGACCCGGCTGGAAAGCGACCCGAAGCGGGTTTACCTGTCGTCGGTGGGGCTGAAGTTCACTGCCGAGGAAGGCGATGCCAAGGGCACGTGGACCGTGGGCATGACGGTGCATGACAAGAACCGCGGCGTGACGTTGCCGTTGGAAGCGACGTTCGAGTTGCGGTGAGCGGTCACGACCAACGGTCGTGACCTACCGGAGATGGATCGCGGCGTCCGGCGATTTGCGACGTCCGGGGGTGCACCGGTAGATCACGACCGTTGGTCGTGATCCACGCATACCTCAGGCCGCGCGCAGCGTGCTGTGCGCCCTGCCCTGCTGCTCCAGCTTGAACACCGCCACCGCTTCATTCAGCGACTGCGCCTGCTCTTCCAGCGCGCGGCTGGCGGCGGTGGCTTCTTCCACCAGCGCAGCGTTCTGCTGGGTCACCTGG
>JAEXNZ010000247.1 GCA_023439425.1 Pseudomonadota bacterium | reverse complement strand
ACGCCGGCAAGACCACGCTGACCGAACGCCTGTTGTGGAAAACCGGCGAGATCCACCGCGTGGGCGAAGTCCACGACGGCGCGACCACCACCGATTTCTCGGCGATCGAGCGCGAGCGTGGCATCACCATCGGTGCCGCCGCCGTGCAGGCGCATTGGGCCCCGCGTGACCAGCCCCTGCATCACCTGACCCTGATCGACACCCCGGGCCATATCGACTTCGCCATCGAAGTGGAACGCTCGCTGCGCGTGCTGGATGGCGCGGTGGCGGTGTTCTCCGCCGTAGACGGCGTGCAGCCGCAATCGGAAACGGTGTGGCATCAGGCGCGTCGCCATGGTGTGCCGCTGATCGCGTTCGTCAACAAGATGGACCACATCGGCGCGTCGTTCGAGCGTGTGCTGGACCAGCTTCAGGACAAGCTGCAGGCGCGGCCGTGGGCACTGGGCGCTCCGATCGGTGCCGAAGCGGCCTTCACTGGCTGGGTCGACCTGGTGGATCGCAGTGTGGTCCGCTGGGACGAGGCCGGTACGCCGACCCGGACCAGCTGGAGCCCGGACGAACACGCGCAGTGGGAGCCCGAGCGTGCCCGCTTGGTCGAATCGGTTGCCGACCACGACGAGCTGCTGGCGGATCTGTGGCTGGGGGGTGGTGACATCGGTGCGCCGGCCCTGCGTGCAGCGCTGCGCCGGGCCACGCTGGCCGGTGCAGGCGTGCCGGTGCTGGCAGGTGCGGCGTTCAAGAGCAAGGGCATTGAAACCCTGCTCGACGCCATCGTTGATTACCTGCCGGCACCGGAAGATCGGCCGGCGGTGGTCGCAGAAGACGCCCAGGGTGAGGTGGTGCTGCCGCCGGAGGCATCGGGTCCGTTGGCGGCGCTGCTGTTCAAGATCACCCACCAGCATCACGGTGCGCTGAGCTTCGTGCGCCTGTACTCGGGCACGCTGCGGGTGGGCGATACGCTGGCCAGTTCGCAGCATCCGCAGGGACGGCGGGTGAGCCGGCTGGTGCGCGTGCAGGCCGACCAGACCCACGACATCCAGCAGGGCGTGGCCGGCGACATCGTGGCCGTGCTTGGCTGGAAAGATGCGGCGAGCGGTGAAACGCTCAGTGCGCCGTCCCATCCGTTGCGGCTGGACGCGATCCAGGCGCAGCAGGCGGTGCTGGCGTGGCGTCTGACCGCGGAGAAGGCGTCTGACCTGATCCGCATCAGCCAGGGCCTGGCCAGCCTGGCCCAGGAAGACCCGTCGTTCCGCGTCGGCACTGATGCGGACACCGGTGAAACCCTGGTCTGGGGCATGGGTGAGCTGCACCTGGAGGTGATGGTGGAACGCCTGCGCACGGAGTGGAACGTCAACGTGCGTACTGGGGCGCCACGCGTGGCCTATCAGGAAACGCCGAAGCAGGCCGTGCGTGCGGTGGAAGGCAAGGTGGTCAAGCAGACCGGTGGTTCGGGTCAGTTTGCCCGCGTGGTGATCGATGTGACCCCGCGCGACGATGGCGAGGTCGGCTTTGAGGATCGCACGGTGGGCGGGGTGATTCCGCGTGGATTTGTGGCGGCGGTGGAGAAGGGTGTGCGTGCAGCGCTGTCGGAGGGCCCGCAGGGTCACCCGGTGGTCGGCCTCACCGTGACCCTCATCGACGGCCAGACCCATGCCAAGGACTCCTCCGACATGGCGTTCCATCGCGCCGGTGCGGAGGCGGTAAAGGCCGCGCTGGCCCAGGCCGGCACGCGTCTGCTGGAGCCGGTGATGGAGATCGCCATCCATGTGCCGTCGGCGCATGTCGGCGACGTGGTCGGCGACCTCAACCGTCGCCATGGACGGGTGTCGTCCATCGATGACCTGGGCGGTCGTGCCGAGGTGGTCGGATTGGCACCGCTGGCGCAGTTGTCCGGTTACACCACGGCGCTGCGCTCGTTGACCCAGGGACGGGCGTCGAGTGACATGCGTTTCACCGGTTATGAGGAAGTACAGGCCGCATGAAGCGGGGAGGGGAGCCGGGTTTCCGGCTCCCCTTTTTTGTGGGTTTCCGGCGTCACGCATGGCGTGTCGTTACAATGGTGACAAACGAAACTGGAAATCTGCACCATGACGACTTCACACTTCTATCCGGTCGGTCTGCCCGGCCAGCCTTGGGGCGATGAAGAGCGGACGCAGTGGCGTCAGCGTCAGATCGTCCAGCGCAGCCATGCGCGTGATGTGGTTGAGGTGCTGCAGTATCTGCCGGCCTCGCTTGAGGTGGTGCAGTACGGTGAGCTGGAAACTGGCCCCGACCGTTACCCGCTGCTGGCCGTGATCAGCCGTGACTGGGTCGAGGCGTTGCCGACCGCGCTGGTCACCGGTGGCGTGCACGGCTATGAAACCAGTGGAGTGCATGGTGCGCTGCAGTTTCTGCAGCAGCATGCGGGTGATTACGCAGGCCGGCTCAATCTGGTCGTGGTGCCGTGCGTGTGTCCCTGGGGCTACGAGCGTATCCAGCGCTGGAATCATGATGCGGTGGATCCCAATCGCAGCTTCCGCAATGGCGGTCTGATCGTGGAGTCCGCCGCGCTGATGAACTGGATCGATGCACAGGGCATCAAGCCGCGGGTGCACCTGGACCTGCACGAAACCACCGACAGTGATGCACATGAGTTCGATCCTGCACTCGCATCGCGTGATGGCAAGGCGTGGGTGCCGGAAACCATTCCGGATGGATTTTACGTCATCGGCAACAGCGAGAACCCCGAGCATGCGTTCCAGAAGGCATTGATTGCCGCGGTGGAGCCGATTACCCACATCGCACCGGCGGACGCGCAGGGGCACCTGGTGGGGCTGCCGCTGCAGTCGCACGGCGTGGTCTGGGGTGAGTCGCGCTCGATCGGGGCCTGCGCCGGCTTCACCGATGCGCGCTTTGCCACCACCACCGAAGTCTATCCGGACAGCCCACGCACCAACGCCGCCGAATGTAATGCGGCGCAGGTGGCGGCGGTGCGTGCCGGACTGGATTTCGTGCTGGCGGCGCGCTGATTCGTGACCGCCCGCACAGCAACCGGTGCCACCCCGAATCCGGCGGCGGCCGACGACGGTGACGCCCTGCATTTCTGCAGCACCTGTGCCTTTTCTGAGGCCTGCATGTCGCAGGGGTACGACAAACAGGCGCTGGGTGAGCTGCACGTGCTGGTGGACCACGTCGGGCCGTTCAAGGCCGGCGAGTATCTGTTCCGCGCGGGTGATCCCTTTGATGCCATTGCCGCGGTGCGTGCCGGCATGGTCAAGACGTTTATGGTCGACAGCCAGGGGGTGGAGCAGGTGCTGGGCTTCAGCCTGCCGGGCGAGGTGATCGGGCTCAACGCCATTCATGGTGCCCGCTATCCGTGCAATGCGGTCGCGTTGGATACCGTGTACCTGTGCCGCTTCTCGTTCCCGAAGATGAGCGTGCTGGCCGGCCGCATGCCGGGATTGCAGGCGCGGTTGTTCAGCCTGCTCAGCGCGGAAATCGGCAAGGTCACCACGCTGGCGGCCAATCACCGGTCGGATGCACGCCTGGCGGCGTTTCTGCTGGATCTGTCCGCGCGTTATGCGCAGCGCGGCTTTTCGGCCACGCGTTTCTATCTGACCATGACCAAGCTGGACATTGCCAACTACCTGCGCATGGCCCCGGAAACCACCAGCCGGGTGCTGCGTCGGTTCAGTGACGAGCAGTTGATTGCGGTGAACCAGCGCGAAATCGTGCTGCTGGAGCCCGAGCGCCTGCATGCGCTGGCCGACGTCCTGACAACGGCACCGAAGGCGGCCCCGTAGAGCGGGGCTTGCCCCGCTGCCTTTCGCGATAACGCATAAAGCAGCCGGGCAAGCCCGGCTCTACGTGGGTTGCTCCATCACCGGTCAGTAAAGTTCACAATGCAATCGGCCCTGCTCGCGCAGCAGGCCCCAGGTATCGGCCTGCCCGAGCGCATCAGCACCCAACTGATTGATGGTCTGCTGCAACGCGCCGTCCAGATGCCGCTTGTTGCCGCACAGATACAGGTGCGCACCACGTGCAATCAGATCCACCACCGATCCGGCGTGCTCAGCCAACGCGTGCTGTACGTAGTACTTCTCACTGCCATCGCGCGAAAACGCGGTGTGCAACCGGGTGATCCAGCCTTGTTCCTGCCAGGCTTTCAGCTGCGGGCGGTACAGGAAGTCCTGGGCGCGATGTTTCTCACCAAACACCAGATGCACTTCACGCGGCGCTCCGGCGCTGGCCACTTCCTGCACCAGTCCCATCAGTGGCGCGATGCCCGTCCCGGTGCCGACCATCAGCAAGGGGGCTGCGCTGTCCGAAGCCAGGTGGAAGCCGGGATTGGAGCGGCAATACACTTTCGCCGTTGCGCCGCCGTGCAGCAAACCGGATGTGGCGGTGCCCACGCGCTCGCGCCCGTTGCGCAGATAACGCACCTCGCGGATGCACAGGCTGACGCTGTCGCCGCCGGCTGAGGCAATCGAGTAAGCACGTGGCAGGCACGGCGACAGCCGTTCCAGCAACGCCGCCAGCGGTACGCTGTCGGGAGTGGCGTGGTCGCTCAGCACATCCAGCAGGTCGGCACCATGCAGATAGGCCTCCAGCGCTGGGCGCTGGCTGGACTTGAGCAGGTCTTTCAACACCTCGCTGCCGCTCATCCGGGCCAGATCGCGCAGCAGGCCCTTGCCCAGCTGCCGCAGCTCACGATGGCGCAGCAGCTCGACAGCAGCGGGGTCGCCGTACCAGTCCGCCAGCGCCTCCAGCAGTGCCGGATCGTTCTCCGGCACCACGTGCAGGGTGTCGCCGGCACGCCAGTGCATGCCACTGCCGCGCAGGTCCAGCTGCACCTGCCACGCAGCGGGCTCGCTCAGGCTGAGCCGCCGACGTTCAATGATCGGCGCAGCAAACGCATCCTCGGCGCTGTAGGCGCTGACCTGCAGGTGCAGGTCACGACCCGCGTCCGGGGTTCCGTTCAGCACGTCGCCCAGAACCGGTGCCCACTTCTCGAAGAAGCCTTCATAGCCGGCATCCGCATCCACCCGCTGCAGCAGCGGTTGCGCCTGCTTCTCGCCCAGCAGCGCATCGAGTGCCTTGGTGAATCCGCAGAACCGGGGGTAGCCGGTGTCGCCCAGGCCGAACACCGCATAGCGCAGGCCGGGCAGGGCAGGCTGCTGGCGCAGCGCGTCGGCAAAGCGTTCCGCGTTGGCCGGCGGCTCGCCGTCACCAAAGGAGCTCGACACCGCCAGCAGCACGTCGCCCGCGCCCAGCCCGGCGACGTCGATGTCGTTGAAGGGCAGCACCTGCGGCGCGTGTGCGGTCAAGGCCGGAAACGTGCCCAGGCGCAGCGCCAGGGCACGGGCATTGCCGGACTCGGAGCCGTAGCCCACCAGTACGCGGCGGATCGAAGACATGGTCAGGCGGCCTCGTAGAAGTCGTCGAACTTTTCCTTGCTGAACTCCACCGCATCGAACTGCGTCATCAGGTCGTTCACCACCCGACGGATGCTGATGTAGCCGTTGATCTGCCCCGCGTCGTCGAACAACGGCTGCACCGTGGTGTCGACGACATACAGCACGCCGCCCTTGCCGAGGTTCGGCACGATGCCGGTCCAGGTCTTTCCGGCTTTGATGGTGTCCCACATGTCCTTGTACACGGCCTTGGGCACATCCGGATGACGCACCATGCTGTGCGGCTGGCCGATCAGTTCCTCGCGTTTGAAGCCGGTCAGGGTGCAGAACAGATCATTGGCGTAGGTGATGTTGCCCTGCAGATCGGTGGTGGAGATGACCATCACGTTCTGTACGGCGTCGAGCAGCTGTGCGGTGCTGGGTTGGTAGGACATCGGATGTTCCTCGGGGGTGGACGGT
The DNA here is from genome assembly GCA_023439425.1 of Pseudomonadota bacterium. Classification (GTDB taxonomy): domain Bacteria; phylum Pseudomonadota; class Gammaproteobacteria; order Xanthomonadales; family Xanthomonadaceae; genus Stenotrophomonas. Next base: position 2,316 of record JAEXNZ010000247.1, on the reverse strand, counting down.
GATTTCGGTGGCACCAGCATGCGCAGCCGAGCGGAGGGGCGACATGACATTGGTCAAGCCGGGGCCAGCGCGGCCTGCGGCAGGGTGTCGCAGGCGCGCTACCGTAATTTCCTGCGTAGAACTACTGACGCCGCGCGGGGAGGGTTCCTGCATGATCGGCAGGACGTCCTTGCTGAATACCGGTGGCTGCCATGAATTCCACTGTCGTCAAGATGACGCGCGCCCAGCTCACTGCCATGGTGGTGGGTGGCATGATCGGCGCGGGTATCTTCTCACTGCCACGTACCTTTGCCGGCGCAACCGGGCCGCTGGGTGCGGTGTTGGCCTGGCTGATCGCCGGGCTGGGCATGTACACGCTGGCCCGGGTGTTCCAGATGCTGGCCGAACGCAAGCCGGCGCTGGATGCCGGCGTGTTTGCCTATGCGAAGGAAGGTTTCGGCGACTACCCGGGCTTTCTCTCCGCTTTCGGCTACTGGATCGGCAGTTGCATCGGGAACGTCTCCTACTGGGTGCTGATCAAATCCACATTGGGGGCGTTCTTCCCGGTGTTTGGTGACGGCAATACGGTGGTAGCCATCCTGGTCGCATCCATCGGCATCTGGCTGTTCCATTTCATGATCCTGCGCGGCGTGCAGCAGGCGGCGGCGATCAACAAGATCGTCACCATCGCCAAGGTGATCCCGATCCTGGTGTTCCTGGCGATCATGGCGTTTGCCTTCAAGATGGACATGTTCCAGTTCAACTTCTACGGCGGCGACCTCACCGGCAGCATCTTCGAGCAGGTGCGCGCCACCATGCTGGTCACGGTGTTCGTGTTCCTGGGCATCGAAGGCGCAAGCGTCTACTCGCGCTACGCGAAGGACCGCTCCGACGTGGGCGCGGCCACCGTAACGGGCTTCCTGGTGGTGACCACGTTGATGGTGCTGGTCACCTTGCTGCCGTATGCGGTGGTTCCGCGGGCGGATATCGCCGCCATGCGGCAGCCCTCGATGGCGGCGCTGCTGGAGGCGGTGGTCGGGCATTGGGGTGCGGTATTCGTCAGCGTGGGCCTGCTGGTCTCGGTGTTGGGGGCCTACCTCACCTGGTCGCTGATCTGCGCGGAGGTGCTGTCGGCTGCTGCGCGTACCCGTGACATGCCCAAGGTGTTCGCGCGTGAGAACGCCAACGGGGTGCCATCGGCCGCACTGTGGGCGACCAACATCATCATCCAGCTGATTGTGATCAGTACGTACTGGTCGCGCGATGCCTTCTCGCTGATGCTCAACCTGACCAGCGCGATGTCGCTGATTCCGTTCCTGCTGGTGGCTGCATATGGCCTGCAGGTCACGCGGCGGGGCGAAACCTATGACGTACGCCCGCAGGAACGCAACCGCGACCTGATACTGGCCATTGTGGCCACGATCTACACCGTGTTCCTGCTGTACGCGGGCGGGATTGAGTTCATCGTGCTGTCGGCAGTGCTGTACGCGCCGGGCAGCCTGCTGTACCTGTGGGCGCGGCGCGAGCAGGGCGCGCGGGTGTTCAACAAACCGTCCGACGTGGTGATTCTGGCGCTGGCGGTGATCGCGGCGGTCGTGGGCATCTACTGGATCGCCACCGGCTACATCCAGATCTGACCCCGCTCACCGGTCCCTGTCACGGCGATGAGCCCGCCCTCCGACCGCCGCACCTTGAGCCTGCTCGAGCTGACCGCGCTGGTGGTCGGCTCGATGATCGGGTCGGGTATTTTCGCGCTACCCGCCGCATTCGCCACCCGCACCGGCATCTACGGTGCGCTGCTGGCGTGGGCGATTGCCGGCACCGGCATGCTGATGCTGGCACTGGTGTTCCAGTCGTTGTCGCGGCTGAAGCCGGAGCTGGATACGGGCATCTATGCCTATGCGCGCGCCGGCTTTGGTGACTTCGCCGGGTTGCTGTCGGCGGTGGGCTACTGGCTGGGGTGCTGCCTGGCCGATGTGGCCTGCCTGATTCTGATCAAGGCCACGTTGGGGCTGTTCTTTCCGGCGTTCGGCGACGGCAGCAATGTGCTGTCGATCGTGTGCGCATCCGCGCTGCTGTGGGGGTTCCACTTCCTGATCCTGCGTGGAATCAAGGAAGCGGCGTTCCTGAACACCGTCGCGACAGTGGCCAAGCTCGTCCCACTGGCGGTGTTCGTGGTGTTCGTGGTGCAGGGCGTCCGCGCCGATGTGTTTGCATGGAACCTGTGGGGCGGGGACGCGCCCGGGGCGGACACCCTGCTGCGACAGGTGCGCGGCACGCTGCTGCTGACCGTGTTCGTATTCGTCGGTATCGAAGGGGCCAGCGTTTACTCGCGAT
>JAEXNZ010000213.1 GCA_023439425.1 Pseudomonadota bacterium | reverse complement strand
ACGTGGTGATGAACCAGAAGGCCGGTGGCCTGAAGGTGTGGGAAGGCGACGCCTGGGACGACTGGACCAACGACATCGGCGGCCCCGGCCGTCTGACCAAGTCCGGTGCCGGCTGGCTGCGCCTGAGCGGTGACAACAGCTTCAACGGGGCCACCGTGCGCGAAGGCGTGCTGGAACTGGATGGCGTGAACACGCTCACCGGTTCGCTGGATGTGGCCGGCGGGCAGTTCCTGCTCAACGGCACCCTGCGCAACATGGCCTTCAACAGCAGCGCCGGCAGCAGCGTGGTCAGCGCCAGCGGTGTGCTCGACAACACCCACCTGACCATCAGCGGCGGCGTGGTGTCGTTCAATGGCGTTCAGACCGGCGGCAGCACCCTGGTCGGTGTCAACGGCACGCTGAAGGGCGTGGGCCGGTTGGGTGATACCCGCGTGGAAGGCACCATTGCCCCGGGCAACTCCATCGGCACCCTGACCATTGACGGCGATTACGTGCAGACCGCCACCGGTGTCTACCAGGCCGAACTCGCTCCGGGCAGCCGCAGCGACCAGCTGCACGTGACCGGCACCGCCAGTCTGGACGGCACCCTGCTGGCACTGCCGGAAGCCGGCGTGTACTACCTGGGTGAGCAGTTCAACTTCCTGGTGGCCGATGGTGGCGTGAACGGGCAGTTCGCAACGACCGACTTCTCGGCCTTCTCGCCGTTCCTGCAGTTCAGCCTGTCCTACGACGCGCAGCGCATGCGCATCGACGTGACCCGCGGCAGCGCCTTGGCGTCGGCAGCGACCACCGCCAACCAGCTGGCTGTTGCCACGCAGATCGACGGTCTGGCGGTCACCCAGGGCCTGCCGCAGCCGCTCACCCAGCTGTTCCCCGAACAGATCGGCGTGGCACTGGACAGCCTGAGCGGCGAATTGCATGCGGCCACGCCGATGCTGCTGGTGGAAAGCAGCCGTTACCTGCGCGATGCCGCGCTGGGGCGTTCGCTGGCACAGCGCGCACCGGGTGACGCCGAGGGCGGGGCGACCGGTGCCTGGGTGCAGGCCATTGGCGGCAGCACGCGTCTGGATGGCGACACCAATGCGGCGCGCACCGAAGGCAACAGCAACGGCCTGCTGGTCGGTGCCGATCACCGGTTCGGTGGCTGGCAGGTGGGCGCACTGCTGGGCACCGGCCGTACCGACCTCAAGCAGGGTCAGGGCCGCCGGGCCAAGTCCGAGATCGACAACACCCACTTCGGTGCCTATGTCGGCCACCAGTGGGGCGGTTTCGGCCTGAAGGCTGGTCTCGGCTATTCCCGCCACGACGTGGACAGCCAGCGCAGCCTTGCCTTCGCGGGTTATCAGGACACGTTGTCGGCCAGCTACGACGCCACCACGCGTCAGCTCTTCATCGAGGGCGGCTACCGCTTCGGCGGCGTGCAGGGCGGGCTGGAGCCCTACCTGCAGGTGGCGCGAGTGGAAGTGGACGTGGACGGCATTGACGAGCAGGGCGGTGCCGCCGCGCTGAACGGGCAGGCCGCCGACACCCGCACCACGCTGGCGACCGCTGGCCTGCGCTTTGACCGTGGCCTGAAGGCCGCGGGGCAGCAGGATGCCTGGCTGCACGTCACGGGCGGTGTGGGCTATCGCAAGGCGTTTGGCGACCGCGAACAGGTGGCCGATCTGGCCCTGGCGGGCAGCGACGCCTTCCGGGTGACCGGTGCGGCGATCGCCGACAATGCGGTCGTGGCCGAACTGGGCCTTTCGGCCTGGCTGAGCCCGCGCCAGCAGCTGGAGCTGGGCTACGGTGGCCAGTTCGGCAGCGAAGGTCGCGACCACAGCATCAACGCGCGCTGGTCGGTGCAGTTCTGATCCGGCCCGTCCGGTAGGGGAAAGAAGGCGGCCTTGGCCGCCTTTTTTCTTGCCATTTTTCCCGGCAGCCGGACAATTGCCGCACATCATAAAAACAAGAAGAACGGGCAGTGAAAAACAAACAGGAAATCGTGGAGAACTGGCTGCCGCGCTATACCGGTGTGGCGCTGGACCAGTTTGGCGAGCATGTGCTGCTGACAAACTTTGGTGGCTACCTGCACACCTTTTCGGAGCTGACCGGTGCGCCCATCGTGGGCCTGGACCGGCCGATGGCCAGCGTGACCCACGACGGCATCACCCTGAGCAACTTCGGCATGGGCAGCCCCAATGCCGCCATCGTGATGGACCTGCTGTCAGCGGTGATGCCCAAGGCGGTGCTGTTCCTGGGCAAGTGTGGCGGGCTGAAGCGCAAGAACCAGCTGGGCGACCTGATCCTGCCGATCGCGGCGATCCGCGGCGAGGGCACCTCGAGCGATTACCTGCCGCCGGAAGTACCGGCACTGCCGGCGTTCGCGCTGCAGCGTGCGGTGTCCACCACGATCCGCGACCTGGGTCACGATTACTGGACCGGCACGGTGTACACCACCAACCGCCGGGTCTGGGAGCACGACGAGGCGTTCAAGGAAAAACTGCGTCAGATGCGCTGCATGGCCATCGACATGGAAACCGCCACTCTATTCGCGGCCGGCTTTGCCAACCACATCCCCAGCGGGGCGCTGCTGCTGGTGTCGGACCAGCCGATGATCCCGGACGGGGTCAAAACCGAGGCCTCGGACGCCAAGGTCAGCTCCCAGTTCGTGCAGAACCATATCCAGATCGGCATCGAGGCGCTTAAGCTTATCCGGCGCAACGGCAAGTCGGTCCGCCACCTGCGCTTTGACGAATGATGCAGACAGCCAGGGCAGGCGTCCGGGAGACGGCCTGCCTGCAGGGGTATGGAATGGACGTGGCGACGAAGGTAGTCGAATTCTGGACAAACGCGGGACCACAGAAGTGGTTCACGCGCGATGCTGCGTTCGACGCGCAGTTCCGCGAGCTGTTCCTGGATGAGCACTACGCAGCGGCCAGGCGTGCGCGCGAGCATTGGCTGGTCAGCGCCGAAGGCGCACTGGCGCTGATGATCCTGCTCGACCAGTTCCCGCGTAACTGCTTCCGCGATACGGCCCACTCCTACGCCACCGACGGACTGGCACGGCACTACGCGATGCGCGCGGTGGAAGAGGGGTTGGACCTCCAGCTGGTTCCGAAGCTGCGCGCCTTCATCTACCTGCCGTTCGAACATTCCGAAGACCCGCAGGACCAGGAACGTTCGGTGGCGATGTTCGACGCGCTGGGCGACAAGGAATACCTGCAGTATGCCGAACTGCACCGCGACATCATCCGCCGTTTCAGCCGCTTCCCGCACCGCAACGCCGTGCTTGGGCGCATGCCGACGCCCGAGGAGCTGGACTATCTGGCCGAGGGTGGGTTTTCGGGGTAAACGCGCAAAAAAAAACGCCGGCAATGCCGGCGTTTTCGTAGGTGACACGCCATGCGTGTCACGCAGCGCCAATCAATACTTCGGCACCGCGTTGTCCACCTCTTCCGACCACGCGTCGATGCCGCCGGTGATGTTGTGGACGTTGGTGAAGCCCTTGGCGCGGAACTGCTCGGCGGCTTGGGCGCTGCGACCACCGCGGTGGCACAGGAAGGCCAGTGCGGTGTCCTTCGGCAGCGCTTCCAGACGCGCGCGGTTGTCACCGTCGAAGGTCTCGAAAGCGGTGTTGATCGAGGCAATGGCGCGCTCGTCAGCCGGGCGCACGTCCACCACCGTGATCGTGCCCGCGCGCAGACGGTCGTCTGCGTCACGCACGCTCAGTTCCTGCACCGGCTTCGGCGCATTCGGGTTGTCGATCGCCAGGCCCTTGCCGCGGATGTCGTCCACCCAGTCAATGGTGATGCCTTCGGCGCGACGTGCGCTGGAGACGTCAAACTGCACGCGCAGGCCGTTGGACTCGGCGGCGATGGCGTTGTCGTCGTGCGGCACCAGCTGGAAGTTCGGCTGGAAGCCGGCGTCGATGCTCAGCTGCAGCGAAGCGCCCGGCGCATCGGCCAGCGCGCCGCGCAGCATTTCCACTGCCGCCGGGGTCACCGTGATGCGCGGCGGGGTGCGGTCCGGCGCAGCCAGGCCCAGCACGCTGCTCAGTTCGCCGCTGCTGGCCATCTGCAGAATGATGTCGCTGCCGCCCACCAGTTCGCCTTCGATATACAGCTGCGGAATGGTCGGCCATTCGCCGTAGACCTTGATGCCTTCGCGGATTTCCGCGTCGGCCAGCACGTTGACGTGGGCAAACTCCACGCCCAGATCCTGCAGCGCGCCCACGGCCTTGGCCGAGAACCCGCACTGGGGCATGGTCGGCTGGCCCTTCATGAACAGCACGACGCGGTTGGCGTTGAGAATGGATTCGATGCGCGAGCGCAGGGCGGGATCAAGGGACATGACGGTAGGTCCGGGATATTCGAACCCGTCATTCTACGCGGCATGGCATCATGGGGCATGACCGTACCGGAAACGTTGCATCGCATTCCCCGCCGCCCGTGGCGTTGGCTGCCCTGGCTGGTGGCCTCCCAGCTGCTGGTGGCGCTGGCCTGGTGGAAGGCTGGCTGGCTGCTGGGCCTGCCCCTGATGGTGGCCTCGCACGCCCTGTTCATGGTGCCGGTGTTCCTGCCCAACAGCCGCTTCTACGCGCCGGTGCTCAGCCGCTTGCCCGGCGATGCCCCACGCGTGTGGCTGACCATCGACGACGGCCCGTCCGACGAGACCCCAGCCGTGCTGGATCTGCTCGACCGCTACCAGGCCAAAGCCACCTTCTTCATGGTCGGCGAACGCGCCCTGGCTCGCCCTGACCTGGTTCACCGGGTACTCGCACGCGGGCATGACCTCGGCAACCACAGCCACAGCCACCCGCAGACCCGCTTCTGGCGGCTGGGTCCGGCCACCATGGGGAGGGAAATCAGCGCTTGCCAGCAGGCCCTGACCGAGGTGAGCGGTGCGCCTCCGCGCTGGTATCGCTCGGTGGTCGGCATGACCAATCCGTTCGTGGCACCCGCCCTCAAGCGCCTGGGCCTGACCCGGGTGGGCTGGAGCGCGCGCGGCTTCGACGGTGTGAACTGCACCCCGCAGTCGGTGCTGGAACGCCTGCGCCCTGACCTGCAGCCGGGTGCCATCGTGCTGCTGCACGAAGGGGCCGCGCACGGCCACAACCTGGCGATTATCGAGGCGGTGCTGCAGGAGCTGCAGGCGAAGGGGCTGCGGGCGGAACTGCCGGATGCGCCCGCTCCCATTGCTGATGTGCCCAGCTCCCCAGTGAGGCCTGCGCCCACAGCAGTGTGAGCGACAGTCCCAGCGCCAGCACCCCGGTGACCCGGCGGCGCTGGTGCTGCAACGCGCTGCCAATGCCCAGCAGCAGCGCCAGCACGCTCAGGCCCAGGCCAACGAACAGCAGCACCAGCAGCGCCACCGGCACCTGCTGCATGTCTTCGTAAGCGGGGCGGTGTGCCACCTGCGCGGTGACCGCGAACACCACCAGTGCACACAGGCTCACCACCAGTGCGGTGATGCCCAATGCCGAATGACGCGGACCGGTCTGCATGCTCAGCCGCGCGTGGCGGTGAACAGCCAGTTGTTGAACGGGGTGTTGCCGTATAGCGGGGTCATCTGCAGTTGCAGCCCGGCCGCTTCCAGCGGCGCACGCACACTGGCAGCGTCCGGGTAATGGCGGGGGCGGGTGCCCATCCAGCCGACCAGATGCGCCAGCATGTCGGTGATGCGGGTGGTACGGTCGCGACCGCTGTTGTCGGCCAGCACCGTACGGATCACCAGGCGGCCGCCCGGTGCCACGCGCGCGGCGGCGTCGGCCAGCAGTTGCGGTTGCGCCGCCGCCGGCAGGTACTGCAGGACGTCCAGCAGGGCCACGCTGCCCTGGTGCGACGGCAGTGCTGCACTGGCGTCCACGACGTCAAAGCCGGTGTCAGCCAAACCGGCGCGGCGGTCGGCGCGCACCGCGCGCGCGATCTTGTCCGCATCCACGTCCACGCCCAGGTAGGGCATGGTCTGGCCGTCCTGGCGCAGCACATGCGCCAGCAGGCCCAGTCCGCAGCCGATATCGAGCAGCGGTTGGGTGTCGCCGCGCAGGGCACCCAGCACGCCGGGGAACAGTGGGTCACTGCCCAGCTTGCCGCGCGTGTAGTAGTAATCGCGGCGGTTGCCGAAGCGCTGTGCCGGCATGAAGGCGTCAGCGATGCGGCGGGCCTGTTCCCTGGCCAGTGGTAGGGCGTCCGTGCTCAGGGGAGTACCTCGTTGTTCAAGTGCCGGTACGCGACCGGATACGCCTGCTGGAACCACTGGGTATACAGCGCGGCGGAAGGATGCAGGCCGTCGTCGGCCAGCATGGCCGCCTCGCCACCGCGTGCGCGGCTGACCGGGGCGGTGTCGATGAAGCCAATGTCGTGTTCGGCGCAGACGGCGGCTGCCACCGCGTTGTAGCTGTCCAGCTCGCGTGCGATCTGCGCCACGTCGCGCCCGGAGCCGGCGGCAAACGGGGTCACGCCCCAGTCCGGAATCGCCAGCACCAGCACCCGCTGCGCGCGCTGCCCTGCAAAGCCAAGCGCGCGTTCCAGCAGTGCGGTGAATTCGCTGCGGTACTCGTCAACCGAGCGCCCGCGATACTGGTTGTTCACCCCGATCAGCAGGGTGACCAGGTCAAAGGGCCCCTGCGGTGCGGCCGCGTCAATGCCGGCGTCGAGCTCGTCGGTGGTCCAGCCGGTGGTGGCGATGATCTGCGGGTCCGCGATGTCCACGCCGTTCGCGCGCAAGGCGGCGGCCAACTGCATCGGCCAGCGGCCTTCGACTGCCACGCCCTCACCAATGGTGTACGAATCGCCCAGCGCCAGGTAACGCAGCGCCATCGTTCAGGCCACGCTGCGCGGCTTGAGCGGCACCACCTTGGTGTTGGCCTCGGCACGGCGCGCCAGGGCGCGGTCGATGCGGGCGAACACGTCGCGCATCACGCTCGCTTCCGGCAACAGGGTCACGCGGAAGTGGTGGCGGTAAGGCACGTTGAAGCTCGAGCCCGGCACCACCAGCACGCCTTCCTGGTTCATCAGTTCCAGTGCGAAGTCGTGGTCGTCGAAGGCTTTCGCGGCCGCGCCCACGACCGCTGGGAACGCGTACAGCGCGCCGGCCGGAGCCACCAGCGACAGGTGCTCGCTGGCGTTGCAGGCTTCTATCACCGCGCGGCGGGTTTCATAAAGACGGCCGCCCGGTGCGCACAGTTCGGAAATGGTGTCCGGTCCGTTCACCGCCGCGTCGATGGCGTACTGGCCCGGCACGTTCGCGCACAGGCGCAGCGCGCTCAGCAGGTCCATCGCCGCGCGGAACTCGCCCAGTTGTTCGGCCGCACCGGACAGCATCGCCCAGCCCACGCGCCAGCCGCAGGCGCGGTGCACCTTGCTCAGGCCGCTGAAGGTGATGCAGGGATGATCGCCCGCCAACGGGGCCACCGGCTGGAACTGCGCGCCGTCGTACAGGATCTGGTCGTAGATCTCATCGACCATCAGCAGCAGGTTGTGCTTGCGCGCGATCTCAACAATGCGCTCCAGCAGCTCGCGCGGGTAGCTTGCGCCACTGGGGTTGTTCGGATTGATCAGCACGATGGCGCGGGTGCGCGAGGACACCAGGGTTTCAATCTCGCTCGGGTCGGGCTGGAAGCCATTCTCCGGGGCGCAGCGGTAATACACCGGGCGGCCGTCATTGAGGATGGTGGCGGCCGACCACAGCGGGTAGTCCGGCGAGGGCACCAGCACTTCATCGCCCGGGTTGAGCAGGGCGCGCAGCGACAGGTCGATCAGCTCGCTGACGCCATTACCGATGAACACCCGATCCGGGTGTGCGTCCGGCGCGCCGCGGCGGGCATACGCAGCGGCAATCGCCTCGCGTGCGACCGGCAGGCCCTGCTGGTGGGTATAGGGATCCGTGCGGCCCATGTCGTCGGCAATCGCGCGCTGCAGGTGTTCCGGCGCGCGGAAGCCGAAGTTGCCCGGGTTACCGATGTTCAGCTTGATCAGGGTGCGGCCCTGGGCTTCCAACTCACGCGCTCGTCGTGCCAGTTCGCCCCGGATCTCGTAGCGGACTTCGGACAGGCGCTCGCGGGTGGCGAGCGGCTTCAGCGGTGGCGTTGATATGGCTGGGCCAGGTTGGGCATGGAAATCGCATGGTAGCGGAAATGGTGCGACGCAGGGCAAGCCCCTCTGGGGGGAAATCTTCAGCAACGGCGGGCAGTTGCCGGCCATGCCTCAAGGGTAGAATGCGCAGGATGACCGACCCGATCGATTACCGCGCCCTGCAGACCATTGGCTGGCCCTGGCCCGGGGCCCCTGAACTGCCTGCCTGGCAGGCCTTGTTCGAGGCGCACCCGCAGGCCCGCCCGGGCCGGGTGATCGAGCAGCACCGCACCGGCTACGTGGTGGCCGATGCTCCAGAGGCCGGCCTCAAGACCGAATCCCCGCCCGAGTGGCAGCGCCCGCGCTTCCCCAGCCATGAACGTGCGGCGGTGGGCGACTGGGTGCTGCTGGACGGCATCAAGATTGTCGCGCTGCTGCCCCGGCGCACCGCGATCAAGCGCGGCGCGGCCGGTGAGCACTATCACCAGCAGGTGATCGCGGCCAACATCGATACCGTGTTCATCGTCTGTGGGCTGGATGCCGATTTCAACCCACGTCGTATTGAGCGCTACCTGCTGCTGGTCGGCGGGGGCGGCGCGCAGCCGGTGGTGGTGCTGACCAAGGCCGACCAGACCGAGTACAGCCAGGACGCGCTGGACGTGCTGGAAGAGCTGGCCGCGCAGGATATTCCGCTGCTGGCGATCAACGGCAAGGACCCGGAAAGCGCCGGTGCGCTGCTGCCGTGGCTGGGCCCGGGCCGGACCGTGGTGCTGGTCGGATCCTCCGGGGCCGGCAAGAGCACGCTGACCAATACGCTGCTGGGCGAGCAGCGGATGAAAACCGCCGATGTGCGTGAGAACGACTCCAAGGGCCGGCATACCACCACCCACCGCGCGCTGATGCCGCTACCGGCCGGGGCCTGCCTGATCGACACCCCCGGCATGCGCGAACTCAAGCCCACCGGCGAAGAGGCGCTGAGCGAAAGCGGCTTCGCCGACGTGGAAGCGCTGGCCGCGCAGTGCCGCTTCCGCGACTGTGCGCACCAGAGTGAACCCGGCTGCGCGGTGCGCGCGGCCATTGACGCCGGCGAACTGGACGAAGAGCGCCTGCTCAACTACTTCAAGCTGAAAGACGAAGTGGCTGCGGCCGCCGCCAAGCTTGCCGTGCGCCAGGCCGAAACCGCGCAGGAGCGTGGCAAGGGCAGGGGCCAGCAGTTCCGCCCGGCCGGCAAGCCGCGCCGGCGTTGATCGCCGTCTTGCGGATGAGCGCTACCGAGTTCCCGATCTCCTTACTGCCAGGTGGGCTCGGTTGAGCCAGTCTGAATTGGGGGCAAAGATAGCCGAGCGAAGTGAGCCTGTCCCCTTTGCCCACCGAAGTCATTGATCCTGTTAATGTCCGCCCATGAACACCGCTCCGATCACCGCGGACCGTGACGTGGCCTACCACACCCAGCTGGATGCGCAGCTGGTGGAGGCCGTGGGCGACATCAAACTGCTGGGGCTGACCAGCTGGCCGGCCGCGCTGCAGGCCCCGTTCCTGGCCAGCGTGGCGCGCGGGCAGCCGGTGCTGCCGCAGGTGGACTACCCGAAGCTGGACTTTGGCGACACCCGGCAGGCGCTGGCCAGAATCAGCGACCGGTGCGACCCCAGCCATCCGCTCGGCCAGTACGTGCAGCGTTCCGCGCAGAGCTGGGACCTGGCCGCTGGGCTGCTGGAATCACTGGGCACTGCAGCAGTGGATGGATACTCGGTGCAGTTGTACGGCGCACCGGAACAGCCGCTGCCCGGGCATGGGCCCAGCACGCGTGAAGCGGCGCGCCATTTCATCCAGATCGCGCAGGAGCTGGACCACGAGCTGCTGGCTCCGGAGGAACAGGTGCCGGTTTCGGCGACCGCGCTGATGCTGCAGCTGCAGAGTGACCTGGACGCGTTCTTCGAGTCGCGCATCATCCAGGTGCAGCTGGATCCGGATCTGATCTCCAAGGCCGCTGCGGGCCCCACCCGCATCCGCCTGCGAACCAGTGCGCGCTTCAGCGCCTATGACCGCGCGCAGCTGTTCCATCATGAGGCGCTGGTGCATTCGCTGACTGCGCTGAACGGCCGTGAGCAGCCGCACCTGCCCACCCTCGCATTGTCCTCACCCCGTGTGACCGCCACACAGGAAGGGCTGGCCACCTTTGCCGAGCAGATCACCGGCAGCATCGATATCGAACGGCTCAAGCGCATCAGCCTGCGCACTGAAGCAATCGCCATGGCCCGCGAAGGCGCGGATTTCATTCAGGTGTTCCGCTATTTCTGCGATGCCGGGCAGAACCACGAAGAGAGTTTCGCCTCGGCACAGCGGGTGTTCCGTGGGGTGCCCACTGTGGGCGGGGCGGCGTTTACCAAGGACACCGTGTATCTGCGCGGACTGGTGTCGGTGCACACGTTCTTCCGCCACATGCTCGCCGAAGACCGCCTGCAGATCTGCCGCTGGCTGTTCGCGGGCAAGATGTCGCTGACCGACGCGATTGAATTCGCCCCCTTGTTCGAAGAGGGCATTCTGCGCCCGCCGCGCTGGCTGCCGCATTGGGTCAGCCGCGCCAACGGGTTGGCTGGGATGCTGGCGTTCTCGTTGTTTGCCAACCGGATCCGGATGGATCAGTTGGCTGCCGAATAATGCGCTGCGCGCCGCCCGACCAACGGTCGGGCGCTACCGATGCACGCGCCGATAACATTCCACGGTAGGTACCGACCGTTGGTCGGTACGCTTTAGAACATATGCAATCCGCCGTTCACCGCGTAATCCGCCCCGGTCACATACGCCGCATCATCCGACGCCAACCACGCACACAGACTGGCCACTTCTTCCGGCTTGCCCAGGCGGCGAATCGGCACCGAACCTGCCAACCGATCCAGCACATCCGGCGGGAAGCTGCTGATCGACTGGCTGGCGATGTATCCCGGCGAGATGGTGTTCACGGTCACCCCGCGCGTGGCCACTTCATTGGCCAGCGCCCGGCTGAACCCATGCATCGCCGCTTTGGCGGTGGCGAAGTTGACCTGCCCGATCTGGCCCTTGTGCGCGCTCACCGAGCCAATGTTGACGATGCGGCCCCAGCCGCGCGCGGTCATGCCGTCGATCACCTGCTTGGTGATGTTGAACAATGCATGCAGGTTCGAGCCCATCACCGCGTTCCAGTCGTCCTGGCTCATCTGCCGGAACAGCACGTCGCGGCTGCCGCCGGCGTTGTTGACCAGAACGTCGATCTCACCCACCTCGGCCTTTACCTTGGTGAAGGCGGCCACCGTGGACTGCCAGTCGGCGGCGTTGCCTTCAGAGGCGATGAAATCAAAGCCCAGCTCGCGCTGCTCGCGCAACCAGGCAGCCTTGCGCGGTGAATTCGGGGCGCAGCCGGCGACCACGGTGTGGCCGTTGCGGGCCAGCTTCTGGCAGATGGCGGTGCCCACACTGCCCATGCCACTGGTTACATATGCGATGCGAAGGGTCATGCGAATCTCCTGTCAGCAATCAGGAAGCAAAGGGATACAGGCCGCAGATCAGACTGCCGACCATCAGCACCAGCGACACCATCACCGCCCATTTCAGGGTGAACTTCTGGTGGTCGGCAAAATCCACCTTGGCCAACCCCACCAGCAGATAGGTCGAAGGCACCAGCGGGCTGAGCAGATGCACCGGCTG
>JAEXNZ010000095.1 GCA_023439425.1 Pseudomonadota bacterium | reverse complement strand
GATGTTGGGGATTTCACGGCCGTCGTCTGTCGACCGACGCTACCGCCGCCTTGGCCACCGATAGCCTGTCGATGGCGGGTCGGGGTGGGCTGGAGGGGGCATGAGCCGCATGGATGCGGCGACTGAGCTTACAAGGACGTACTTGCAGCGTCCCCCGGAACGCCCATCCCGATCCGCCAACCCAGGGATGCCGTGAATACCGGCTTTTCGCCCAGATCCAACAGCAGCCGGGCAGGGCCCGGCGATACGTAAACCGTCGAATGCCGACGAATCAGCGACGATCCGCCATCAGGTTGTCGAAGGTTTCGGTGTAGCCCTTGAACTCGGGGATGCGGGTGGTGAGGTCGGCGGGGATGGGCTGCATGCCCGGCGGAACCTGGATCTTCACCGCGCGCATGTCCGGGTCGTGCGGGGCGTCCACCAGGGTGTTCTGGCGCAGCACCTGCAGCTGGCCAAACATGTTCTGCAGCAGGGCCTGCTGGCTTTCATCCAGCGGAATCTCGATCTCGTCCACCTTCATGTGACCGTTCGGCAGCACGATGATGTTCGGGGCCGGTGCGCGACGTACCGTGACCATGCCGTCGCTGACCGTGATCTTCGGCTTGCTGCGCTCGGCGCGGTGATTGCGGTATTCCTGGTCGCAGCCGGTGGCGACCACGCAGAACAGGGCAAACAGCAGCAGGCAGAGCTTCTTCATGGCAGTGCGGCAACAAAAAGGGGGAGGACCATTCTAGTCCTCCCCCCGTGGCGATGCCGCCCCTGCGACCGATCGTCGCAGCGCCTGCTCAGGCGTGGCAGTCGTCGATGTCGCTCTGGTCCATCGTGGCGTACGGCTTGAAGGCCGGCAGCACCGCCGCCAGTGCCTGCTGCTTGGCCATCATCTCCGGCAACAGCTTGCACAGGGTCTGGGCCTGTTCCTTGATCTTGTCCGCCTCCGCGTTCACCTTGGCCTCGATGCCCTCGGTGTTGCCCGAGAACACCCCACGCAGCGCCTCGCCGGCCGCCTTCACGCCCAGCTGGGCCCCGGCCACGCCGATGTCCATGCCCGCGCCGGCCAGCTTTTCCACCTGCTTGCGGTAGTCCAGCAGCAGCGCGCGCTGCTGCGCGTCGATGGTCACCGCCTGGCCGTTGATCAGCAGATCGCCCTGCGGGGTGATCTCGGCTTTGTTGTTGTGCTCATCGGAAATGTTGATGTTGCCTTTGGCTATTTCCGTGCGTGCCTTGTCGGTCGCCGCCTGCACTTTCGCGCCGATCGATTCGGTTTCGGCCGCCGCCTTGCTGGCGGAGTTGTTGACGTCGCCATTGCCGCAGGCGGCCAGCGGCAGGCACAGCAGGAGCGAAGGCAGCAGAAGACGGGTATTCATAGTAGTTTTCCTTTATTTACCGCGCGGCAACTGCACGCTGCCGCGCACATTGCTGTGGTTGATGTCGCCGCTGCCACTGCTGCCCACGGTGAGACCACCGCCGACGTCGCGCACCGTCACATCGCCCGAACCGTGGCGTTCCACCTTGACGCTGCCGCCCACCTGGCGCGCCTCGAAATCGCCCGAGCCGATCCCGGCCAGGGTGACGCTGCCCTTCACCCGCTGCAGGTCGATGTCACCCGAGCCCACCGTGCCGATGTCCACATTGCCGGCCACGTCGTGCAGCTTCACATCGCCGGAGCCGACAGTGCCGACCTTGGCCGCGCCGCCGATGTTGCGCGCGGTGAAGTCGCCGGAGCCGATGCGCAGCAGATTCAGCGAGCCGGCCCCGTCGAGTTCCACGTCACCCGAACCAATCGCCGCGGTCACCGGTCCCTTGATGGCGCGCAGATCGACATCGCCCGAGCCCACGTCCGCACTCAGCGAATGTGCGCCGGTGACACTGGCGTCGCCCGAGCCTACGTTCATCTGGATCAGCACGTTGTCCGGAATGGTGCCGCGCAGATCCAGGTAGGCGTACTGATTGCCGCTCAGGATCGAGCCCACACCCTGGTTGGCCCGCTCCAGCTTGACGATCAGCTTGCCGCCTTCCTTGCTCTGGGTGACCACCAGGTCCTTCAGCAGGTCCTGCCGTGAGGCGCAGGCGCGGCCCGTCAGGGCATGCGTCCCGGGACTGGCCTGCAGCACCAGGTCATGCTGGTTCACCTGGAACACCACGGCCTTGGCTCCGGCCACGTCCAGTTTCAGATCACGGGGCTCGCTGTGCTGGCACTGCGGTTCATCGGCCAACGCAACAAGGGGCAGCAACAGCAGGGAAGCAACAGCGAACGTGCGGATCATGGGCAGGTTCCTCGGTGCAGGGAAGGATCAGATTTCACCAGCGCGGCGGCGCAGGCGGATTGCAATGATGATGAAGACCACGCCGAACGCCGCGCCGATCCACAGCTCCGGCAACTGCAGCGCCCCCATCTGGTTGGACGGCGACAGCGCAGTGACCAGGTTGTCGCGGTCGCTGATGACCGCGCGCAGCTGGTCCATGCGGTAGAACACGTCACTGCCCGGCATCGTGCCCAGCAGCAGGCGGCCGACGATGTGCTGCCAGAACCAGCCGCTGGTCAGGTCGAACAGCTGCATGACCTTGGTGGTGCTGACGATGATGCCGGCGAAGATCGGCAGCATCACGCCCCACAGGAACGGCTTGGACTTGGCCCAGGCCGACCACATCAGCAGCCAGCCAGCAGTCGGCAGGGCCCACAACACATACACCGGCAACCACGACAGGTGGCTGGCAACCAGCGAAAGCGGGCTGGCCGGGCCCCAGATCAGGGTCATCGGGTTGCCGCCGTAGGCCAGGGCCACGCACGACAGGATCAACATGAAGCCGAACATGGTCAGGATCGAGGCGATCACCGCGATCACCGGGGCCACGACCAGCGCGCTGACCAGCTTGGACAGCACGGTCTGGGTGTCCGACAGCGGCAGCGACTTCCAGAACAGGATGCTGCGGTCGCGGCGGTCGTCGTACAGCGCACCCAGGCAGTAGAAGAACACCACGAAGGCCAGCACCACGAACGGCCACAGCGAGCCGAGCAGGATGGTGAAGTCCAGTGCATTGCCGAGTTCGGCCGCGCCATGCGCATCCATCTTCTCGGTCAACAGCTTCAGGTCCAGACCGTTGATGTTGATGTTTTCGTTGTCGATGTGCAGGTTGCCGTTCTTGGCAGCGCGGTTCAGACCCCACAGGCCAAGCAGGATTCCGATGGTGCTCATTGCCAGCGAGATCACGCCGGCGATCACCGGGGCCCACAGGAAGCCGCCTCGGTTTTCCCAGTACTCGCGCTTGAGCAGCCAGCCGAAGGTGCTCGCCTTGCTGATCGGGTGGTGGACGGTGTTCATGCGTAGGTTCCCTTCATGATGGCCACGAACAGGTCCGCCAGGCCGGGGCTGCGGACTTCGCCGAGGGCGGCGAGCTGGGCGCGCGGGACGCCGTCGAACAGCATGACGTTCTTGCCGAACGGCAGCTGGCGCTCGTCAATGGGTTGCAGGGCACGGGCGGCGTCGGCGGTTTCGGCCGACACCAGTACTTCGGTGTAGCGCTCGCCGATGTCTTCCATGTCGGCGGTCAGCACGATGCGGCCGTCGCGGATGAACATCACGTCGGTCAGGATGTGCTCGATCTCTTCCACCTGGTGGGTGGTGACGATGATGGTCTTCTGTTCGTCGAAGTAGTCTTCCAGCAGGCGCTGGTAGAACTCCTTGCGGTACAGGATGTCCAGGCCCAGGGTCGGTTCGTCCAGCACCAGCACCTTGGCGTCGATCGCCATCACCAGGGCCAGGTGCAGCTGCACGATCATGCCCTTGGACAGCTCACGGACGCGCTGGCGCGGCTGCAGCTTGGTGGTGGACAGGAAACGCTCGCAGCGGGCGCGGTCGAAGCGCGGGTGCACCCCGGCGACGAAGTCGATGGCCTCGCGCACCTTCATCCAGCGCGGCAGCACGGCCACGTCGGCAATGAAGCAAACGTCGTTCATCAGCGCGTTGCGCTGCACGGTCGGGTCCAGCCCCAGCACGTGCAGTTCACCTTCCACCGTGGTCAGGCCGAGCAGGGCCTTGAGCAGGGTGGTCTTGCCGGCCCCGTTGGGGCCGATCAGGCCGGTGATGCGCCCGGGGCTGATGGAGAGGCTGGGGGTGTCCAGCGCCACAGTCTGTTTATAGGCCTTGCGCAGGCCCCGGCCGGTGATGACGGCGTCGGATGCAACGGCATTCATGAGGAAGTCCCTTTGGGCAGCAGATCGTCGAGGTGCAGGCCCAGGCGCTGGATGCGCTCCAGGACCAGCGGCCATTCTTCATTGAGGAAGCGGTCACGTTCGCTGCTGCGCAGCTGGGTGGCGGCTTCCTCGGTCATGCACATGCCCAGCCCGCGGCGCTTCTCCACCAGGCCTTCGTCGGCCAGTTCCTGGTAAGCACGCGAAACGGTGATGGGGTTGAGCTGGTATTCGGCGGCGACCTGCCGGACCGAGGGCAGGGCATCGCCGGGCTTGATGATGCTGTCGAGCATCATGGCGATGACACGCTCCTTCAGCTGACGGTAGATCGGAGCGCCATCGCTCCATTGAATATCGCTCATGAGTCAGCTCCGTGGGTTCAGCGACTGTGCGAATGAGAAGTAAGGCATGGACAGGGAGCTGTGCAGCCGGCGGGGAGGCGTGGGGGCGCCGTCGGCGTTCCCTGCCTCAATGACCTCGGCGTCCTGCGGGCCTTCAAACGCACCGGTGGCGGACGAGCCGTCACGGTCACCGGCGGGGATGCTGAACCAGCCGATCAGCAGCAGCGCGGTGGCGGCTGTGAGGGCTTTGGCGGAGTGGTGGCGCATGCGGTTCATGAGCTTCCCCTGCATCAGGTGACTGGTGTTGTATGCAACTATAACACCGATACGCCGGAGTGCAAGTTGCGACATGCCCCAACTGATGGCAGGGGTGCGACATTTCCTGAATGCGAAATGCAACTAGTTGAAAAATATCATGTTATGCCACTGAAGCACGGGTGGCCCCGCTGGGCCTGCATTCAGTGATGTGCAGCCACATGGCGCAAAAAGCCCCGGTGGTATAGTCCGCGCAGTCTGCTGGACGGCCGTTCCAGCGTGTTTCCCCGCCTTCTGACCGGAGTTGCCCGATGCGTTCCTCTTACCCTGTCCTGACCGCTGTCCGGGCCCGTCGCTGGACCGTCGCGCTGCTGGCCGGCCTGTTGCTGGCCGGTGGGGCCCAGGCCGCCGGCCTGCTGGATCTCAACTACCGGCCGCTGGCCGGCAAGGGCGAGGTCAATCTGCAGAAGCAGTACGGCGGCAAGGTGCTGCTGGTGGTCAACACCGCCAGCAAGTGCGGCTTCACCCCGCAATATGAAGGGCTGGAAGCGCTGCAGAAGAAGTACGCCGCGCGCGGCTTCTCGGTGCTGGGCTTCCCGTCCAACGACTTCAAGGGCCAGGAACCCGGCAGCGAGGCGCAGATCCAGGAATTCTGCACGCTGACCTACGGGGTCAAGTTCCCGATGTTCCAGAAGGTCGAGGTCACCGGCGACAACGCCACCCCGCTGTACAAGCAGCTGACCGCGGCCACCGGAGTGGCCCCGGGCTGGAACTTCCACAAGTATCTGGTGTCCAGGGACGGTCGAGTCGTCGCGCAGTTCCCCAGCAAGGTCAAGCCGGATGATGCCGAGCTGGTCAAGGCGATCGAACATGAGCTGTCGGTCACGCCTGCAAAGCGCTGATCGTCTCGACATCTCGCACGTGCGTGCGACAATGCTTCTTTTCGCGCCGACGTCGGCGCCCAGTCACCTCCAGGAATGCAGCAAATGAAGATGGGAATGCGTGGCGCCGCGGCGTCGGTTCTGATTCTGGCGATGGGTACCTCCGGTGCCGCCCTGTCGCAACAACCGGCTGCCGCCCCGGCCGCCAAGGAGACCTCTGCTTTGACCTCCCAGAAAGACAAGCTCAGCTACGCCATTGGCCTGGATGTGGCCAATTCCTTCGCCCCGATTGCTGAAGAGATCGATCTGGCCGCGCTGCGCCGTGGCGTCGAAAACGCCTTCGCCGGCAAGCAGCCGCTGATCACCCAGGAAGAAGCACAGAAGACCGATCAGGCGCTGCGCATGTCGATGGCGGTCAAGGCCGGCCAGCCGATTCCGGGCCAGGCCCCGGGCACCGCCGCTCCGAAGGTGGACCGTGAAAAGGTCGGCCTGATGCTGGGCAGCTATGCCGTTGGTCCGTCGCTGACCGCGCTGAAGGACGACATCGACCTGACCCCGCTGTTCGACGCCATCGCGACCAGCTTCAGCAAGGGCACGCCGAAGATGACGGCCGACCAGGCCAAGTCCACGCTGGAAGGCTTCATGGCCGCCAAGCAGGCGGAAATGCAGGCCAAGGCCGCTGCCCAGGCCGGCACCAACCGTGCCGAAGGCAACGCCTTCCTGAACAAGAACAAGACCGCGCCGGGCGTGGTCACCACCGCGTCGGGCCTGCAGTACCAGGTGCTGCGTCCGGGTTCGGGCGAGCGCCCGATGCCGACCAGCAAGGTCCGCGTGAACTACGAAGGCAAGCTGCTTGACGGCACCGTGTTCGACAGCAGCTACCAGCGCGGCACCCCGGCCGAGTTCGGCCTGGACCAGGTGATCAAGGGCTGGACCGAAGGCGTCGCGCTGATGCCGGTCGGTTCCAAGTACCGCTTCTGGATCCCGGGTGACCTGGCTTACGGCGAACAAGGCACGCAGGGTGGCCCGATCGGCCCGAACGCGACGCTGACCTTCGACGTCGAACTGCTGACCATCCTGCCGTAAGGGAACGGAGCCATCACGGACATGCGCGTCGCGATTTTTGGTACCGGCTACGTCGGGCTGGTCACGGGC
Source organism: Pseudomonadota bacterium (assembly GCA_023439425.1). Taxonomy (GTDB): domain Bacteria; phylum Pseudomonadota; class Gammaproteobacteria; order Xanthomonadales; family Xanthomonadaceae; genus Stenotrophomonas. Next base: position 1,592 of record JAEXNZ010000095.1, on the reverse strand, counting down.
ACCTGCCTGGCCGATGTCGGCCACCAGGTGGTCTGCGTCGATATCGACCAGGCCAAGGTGGACGGCCTCAACCAGGGCATCATCCCGATCTACGAACCGGGGCTGGAGCCCATGGTCAAGGCCAATCACGCCGCGGCGCGGCTGGCCTTCACCACCGACGCCGCTGCCGCCATCGCGCATGGCCAGGTGATCTTCATCGCGGTCGGCACGCCGCCCGATGAAGATGGCAGTGCCGACCTGCAGTACGTGCTGGCGGTGGCCCGCACCATCGGGCAGCACATGCAGGTCCCGACCGTGGTGGTCAACAAGTCGACGGTGCCGGTCGGTACCGCCGACAAAGTGCGCGCGGCCATCGCCGAGGTGCTGGCCGCACGTGGGGTGGAGATTGCGTTTGACGTGGTCTCCAACCCGGAATTCCTCAAGGAAGGTGACGCGGTCGCCGACTGCATGCGGCCGGACCGCATCGTGGTGGGCGCGTCCAATCCTGATTCGGTGGCGCTGATGCGCCGCCTGTACGCACCGTTCAACCGCAACCACGACCGCGTGGTGGAAATGGACGTGCGCTCGGCCGAACTGACCAAGTACGCCGCCAACGCGATGCTGGCCACCAAGATTTCGTTCATGAACGAAATCGCCAACATTGCCGAACGCGTCGGTGCCGACGTCGAACAGGTCCGCCAGGGCATCGGTTCGGATCCGCGCATCGGCTGGCATTTTATCTACCCGGGCGCCGGTTACGGCGGCTCGTGTTTCCCCAAGGACGTGCAGGCGCTGGCCCGCACCGCGCAGCAGTACGGCCATGAGCCGAAGCTGCTGAACGCGGTCGAAGCGGTCAATGATGCCCAGAAGGGCCATCTGTTCGAACTGATCCAGCGCCACTACGACCGGGGTGAGGACGAAGGCGTGCGCGGCCGCACCTTTGCGGTGTGGGGTCTGGCATTCAAGCCGAACACCGACGACATGCGCGAAGCTTCCAGCCGCCGCCTGCTGGCGCAGCTGTGGGAAGGCGGCGCCAAGGTCCGTGCGTACGACCCGGAAGCCACCCACGAAGCGCAGCGCATCTTCGGCGAGCGCGACGACCTGGTCTTCTGCGACAGCGCCAACGCGGCGCTGGAAGGCGCTGACGCGCTGGTGGTGGTGACCGAGTGGAAGCAGTTCCGCAGCCCGGATTTCGCGATGCTGCGCGAAAAGCTCAAGGACGCGGTGGTCTTCGACGGTCGCAATCTGTACGACCCGCAGGACATCGAAGCGGCCGGTGTGGCCTACTACGGCATCGGTCGGGGGCGTTCGCTGCATGGATGAGCTCATTCCCTCCGCGCGCGAACAGGCACTGGAAGCGCGCCTGATCGAGCTGGAAATGCGCGTGTCCTTCCAGGAACAGGCGCTGGCCGAACTGAGCGAAGCGCTCGCGGATGCCCGTATTGAAGGCAACCGCAACGCCGAGCTGACCAAACTGCTGCTGGAAGACCTGGGCAAGGTCCGAAACGCGCTGTATTCCGATCCGGGCGAAGAACCGCCGCCCCCGCACTACTGATCGACCTGACATCATGAGCGATACCCTCCGCGACCAGCTGCTGGGCCTGGGCTTCAAG
>JAEXNZ010000072.1 GCA_023439425.1 Pseudomonadota bacterium | reverse complement strand
CCGGCGTGGGTGAGCGTACCCGTGAGGGCAACGACTTCTACCACGAAATGAAGGACTCCAACGTCCTCGACAAGGTGGCGATGGTGTACGGCCAGATGAACGAGCCGCCGGGCAACCGTCTGCGCGTGGCCCTGACCGGCCTGACCATGGCGGAGTACTTCCGTGATGAGAAGGACGAAAACGGCAAGGGCAAGGACGTGCTGCTGTTCGTCGACAACATCTACCGCTACACCCTGGCCGGTACCGAAGTGTCGGCACTGCTGGGTCGTATGCCGTCGGCAGTGGGTTACCAGCCGACCCTGGCCGAGGAAATGGGCGTTCTGCAGGAACGCATCACCTCGACCAAGAACGGTTCGATCACCTCGATCCAGGCTGTGTACGTGCCCGCGGACGACCTGACCGACCCGTCGCCGGCCACCACCTTCGCCCACCTGGACTCGACCGTGACCCTGTCGCGTTCGATCGCCTCGCTGGGTATCTACCCGGCCGTCGATCCGCTGGACTCCACCAGCCGCCAGATGGACCCGCTGGTCATCGGCACCGAACATTACGACACCGCCCAGCGCGTCCAGCAGACCCTGCAGAAGTACAAGGAACTGAAGGACATCATCGCCATCCTGGGCATGGACGAACTGTCCGAAGAAGACAAGCAGGCCGTGTCGCGCGCCCGCAAGATCGAGCGCTTCTTCAGCCAGCCGTTCCATGTGGCCGAAGTGTTCACCGGTTCGCCGGGCAAGTACGTGTCGCTGAAGGACACCATCCGTGGCTTCAAGGCCATCGTCGATGGCGAGTACGACCACCTGCCGGAGCAGGCGTTCTACATGGTCGGCGGCATTGAAGAAGCGGTCGAGAAGGCCAAGAAGATGGCTGAGAAGGCCTGATCATGAGCACCATTCGTTGCGACATCGTCAGCGCTGAACAGGAAATCTTCCGTGGCGAAGCGACCCTGGTCGTGGCGACCGGTGAGCTGGGCGAGCTGGGCATTGCGCCCAAGCACGCCCCGCTGATCACCCGACTCAAGCCCGGCAAGGTCGTGGTCACCACCCCGAATGGCGAGCAGCTGGATTTCGCCATCTCCGGCGGCATTCTGGAAGTGCAGCCGCAGGTCGTGACCGTGCTGGCTGACACCGCCATCCGTGCCGAGGACATCGACGAAGCCAAGGTCCGCAAGGCCAAGGAAGAAGCCGAGCGCATGCTGGCCAACCGTGGCGAAGCCATGGACGTGGCCGAAGCCCAGCAGAAGCTGGCCGAGGCCGTGGTGCAGCTGCAGGCGCTGGAGCGCCTGCGCAAGACCCTCAAGCACTAAGCTTCAGCACCATCGTGTACCCGACAACGCCGGCCTTGTGCCGGCGTTGTTGTTTTGTGCCGACGCTGCGCACGCCAAACGCACGTCCGTCGTTCTACACTGCTTCCAACACCCTCGATCTGCTGTCGCCGACATGACCCAAGCCCTGCACGTCATCATCCTCGCCGCCGGCGCTGGCAAGCGCATGAAGTCGGACCTGCCCAAGGTGCTGCAACCCATCGCAGGCCGGCCGATGCTGGCGCACGTCATCGACGCCGCCCGTGCGCTGCAGCCGGCCGCCATCCACGTGGTGTATGGCCACGGTGGCGAGGTGGTGCGAGCTGCCTTCGCCGACCAGCCCGATCTGCAGTGGGCCGAGCAGCGTGAGCAGCTGGGCACCGGCCACGCCGTGCAGCAGGCTATTCCGCAGGTGCCGGACGATGCCAAGGTGCTGGTGCTGTATGGCGACGTGCCACTGATCCGCGCCGACACGCTGCGCCATCTGCTGTCACAGCCGGGTCGGCTGGCGGTGCTGGTGGCCGAGGTGGTCAATCCCACCGGGTACGGCCGCATCGTGCGCAACGCTGAGGGGCGCGTGGCCGCGATCGTTGAACAGAAGGACGCCACCGACGAACAGCGCGCCATCTGCACCATCAACACCGGCATTATCAGCGCCGACGGCACCGCGCTGCGCATGTGGCTGTCGCAGCTGTCCAACAGCAACGCCCAGGGCGAGTACTACCTTACCGATGTGTTTGCGTCTGCAGCCGCGGAGTACACGCCGGCGGACATGGCCTTCGTGGACGACGCCCAGGAGGCGGAAGGGGCGAACGACCCGTGGCAACTGTCACAGCTGGAACGCGCGTGGCAGCTGCGCGAAGCGCGTGCGCTGTGTGCGCAGGGCGCACGTGTGCTGGATCCGGCGCGTCTGGATATTCGCGGCACCGTGCGTGTCGGGCGTGATGTACAGATCGACGTCAACGTCATTCTGGAGGGTGAGGTCGAGCTGGGCGACGGCGTCAGCATTGGCGCGTTCACCCGCCTGAAGGACGTGAAGCTGGCCGCGGGCACGGTGGTGAAGCCGCACTGTGACCTGGACGGCGTGGTCAGCGAAGGTGCCGCCGATATCGGCCCGTTCTCGCGGCTGCGCCCGGGCACTGTACTGGCTGAGGGTTCGCACGTAGGCAACTTCGTGGAAACCAAGAAGGTGCACCTCGGAACGGGCAGCAAGGCCAATCACCTCACGTATCTCGGCGATGCGGTGATCGGCAACAAGGTCAACATCGGTGCCGGCACCATCACCTGCAACTATGACGGGGTGAACAAGTCACAGACCACCATCGGCGACAACGCGTTCGTGGGCTCCAACAGTTCGCTGGTGGCACCGGTGACGGTGGGCGCAGGCGCGACCATTGCCGCCGGCTCGGTGATCACCCGCAACGCGCCCGAAGGGCAGCTGACCGTGGCGCGCGCGCGCCAGCAGGTGATTGAAGGTTGGCACCGCCCGGTCAAGAAGTGAGGGCGTGACGACCAACGGTCGTCACCCACCGTCCGGTAGGTAACGACCGTTGGTCGTTACCCCTTCAACCCGGCAGCAGGATCGATACGCACAGGCCGCCTTCGCGGCGGTTCTGAAGCGCCACCCGCCCGCCATGCGCCTCGACAATCTCACGGGTCAGCGCCAGGCCCAGCCCGGTGCCATTGCGCTTGGTCGAATAGAACGGCATCAAGGCATTCTGCAGCACGGCTTCGTTCATGCCTTTGCCACGGTCCAGCACTTCGATGCGCAACCACTGCGGCAGCCGTGTGATTCGCAGTTCCACGTCGTCATTCGGCGGGTCGGCCTCACCACACGCTTCATGCGCATTCTTGAGCAGGTTCAGCAGCGCCTGGCCCATCTGTGCGATGTCGATCCGGCCCTGCAGGTCTTCCGGCACCTCTGCCATCTGGAACGGAATCTGCATTTGCAGGCCACCCAGGAACTGCGCCCATTGCACGTTCTGCAGCTGCGGCTGCGGCAGTTTGGCGAAGCGGGCGTAGCCGCGGATAAAGCCTTCCAGGTGCCGTGCACGCTCCTCGATGGTGGAGAACACATTCTCCAGCCGCTCGGTCTTGCCACGCCGCACCAGTTCTCCGCCCGAGTGGGCCAGTGAAGCAATCGGTGCCAGCGAATTGTTCAACTCATGGCTGATCACCCGGATCACCTTCTTCCAGGTCTGCACCTCCTGACGGCGCAGCTCGGCGGTGAGCAACCGAACCAGCAGCAGGTCATGCGGGCGGCCGTTCAGATGGAAGCTGCGCCGCGACAGGTGATACACCTGTTCGTCGTCTTCGTCCGGTTCCTGCCCGTCCTCCTCGGCCATGCGTACCGCGAACAGGCTGTCGCCGCCGCGCAGGATCGCGTCGCGCAGCTCCACCGGCATGGTCTCGAGCACGTCGTCCATGCGCTGGCCTTCCAGCTTCCAGCCGTTGTGAAGCAGCTTGCGCGCAGCGAGGTTGGAGAACACCACGCGCTGGATGCCGTCGCCGCCATTGGCCAGCAGCAGCATCGACACGGGGGTGTTCTGCACCATGGTGTCCAGCAGCAGCTCGCGCTGCACCAGGCCCTGGCGCTGTTCGCGCAGCACGTCGCCCAGCTCGCGATGCGCTTTCACCAGGTCGCCCAGCTCATCATCGCCGGGCCAGTACACGCTGAAGTTGTACTCGCCGTCACGGTAGCTGCTGGTGGTGCCCGACAGTGCGCGCAGCAATGACCGCACAGGTGCGGTTGCACGACGCAACGTCCACCACATCAGCGTCAGCAGAACGACGGTGGAGATCAACGTCACCGCCCAGCCGTGGTCCATCCAGTAAGCCAGAAGCCACGGCCCGGCAGCGGCCAGCGCCAGGACCGGCAGCAGCCGCAGGAACAACCGCAAGGTGAACGAGCGCCGGCTCATTCGCGTGGAATACCGTAACGGTCCATGCGCCGGTACAGCGCCTGCCGGCTCAAGCCGAGTTCGGCTGCCGCCTGGGCGATGATGCCGTGGCTGTGGGCCAGTGCGGATTCGATGCGGCTGCGGTCCGGGTCGACGGTAGGGGTGGTCGCACGCGGAGCGGTTGCCACACGCGGCAGATTCAGGTCGCTCACCTCGATTCGTTCGCCCTGCGCCAGCAACCCGGCCCGCTGGATTACGTTGCGCAACTCGCGCACGTTGCCCGGCCAGGGATGCCGCTGCAGTGCCGCAGCGGCCGCGCCGGACAGTGGCTTGCCGTCGCCCAGGAAGCGTTCGGCCAGCGGCAGGATGTCACCCGGGCGATCGGCCAGCGGCGGCAGCGCCAGTTCCACCGTGTTGAGGCGGTAATACAGGTCTTCGCGGAACTGGCCGTCGCGAATCATGGCCGGCAGGTCGGCGTTGGTTGCGCTGATGACGCGGACCTTGACCTGTCGTTCGCGGTTGGAGCCCAGCCGCTCGAAGCGACCGGTTTCCAGCACGCGCAGCAGCTTCATCTGTCCACCCAGCGACAAATTGCCGATTTCGTCGAGGAACAAAGTGCCGCCGTCAGCCGCCTCGAACTTGCCTTCGCGGGCCTTGTTTGCGCCGGTGTAGGCACCGGCTTCGCTGCCGAACAGTTCGGCCTCGATCAGTTCAGATGGAATCGCGCCGCAGTTGAGTGCGACGAAGGCCCCCTTGGCGACCAGCGAATTGGCCTGGATGATCTCGGCGATCTTCTCCTTGCCCGCGCCGTTGGGGCCGGTGATCAGCACCGGTAAGTCCGAGCGTGCCACCTGGCAGGCCAGGCTGACCACGCGCTCGCTGGCCGGGTCAGCCACCACGGCACCCCGCAGGTCATAGCGCGACTCCAGCTGACTGCGTGCGCGCTGCTCGCGCTCGCGGCGGCGGTCCAGCTCTCGGCGGGTCTCGGAAAGCTCCAGCAGGTTGTTGACCGTGGTCAGCAGCTTGCGGTCGTCCCACGGCTTGGCCAGGTAGTCGGCCGCGCCGGCCTTGACCAGGTCCACCGCGCTGCTCAAGTGCGTCCATGCAGTCAGCAGAATCACAGGTAAGTCGGGATGGCTGGCGCGGATCTGCTGGAACAGCGCCTCGCCCTCTTCGCCGGAGGTGGTGTCTTCGGTGAAATTCATGTCCTGGATCACCAGATCCACCGGCTGCTCTTCCAGCAGGGCCAAGCCCGCCTCCGGCGACAGCGCATGTGCGGTATCGATGTCGTGCAGCGAAAACAGCACGTCCAATGCCGTGGCCACGCTGGCGTTGTCGTCAATGATCAGGATCGAAGGCATGCGGCAGCAGAAAACCGGAAAGTAGGCAGAGAGTACCCGAGCGCCGGCCCCACCGGCAGGGTGGGGCCGGATCCGGGCTTACGGCCGTGACGGGGGCGCCGGAGGAGCAGGGGGCGCCGGCGGCGGCGGCGGCTGCACGGCCCGCCACGCTGCGGTGGGCGCGCTGACCACCTCGACCCGTCCGGACCGGCCCACGGTGACCGGCACCG
>JAEXNZ010000013.1 GCA_023439425.1 Pseudomonadota bacterium | reverse complement strand
CCCACATCACCGTCAACAAGAACTCGGTGCCGAACGACCCGCGTTCGCCGTTCGTGACCTCGGGCCTGCGCCTGGGCACCCCGGCGGTGACCACCCGGGGCTACACCGAGCAGGCCTGCGTGGACCTGGCCAACCTGATCGCCGACGTGCTGGATGCTCCGGCCGACGAGGCCGTGATCGCCCGCGTGCGCGACGCGGTCAGCGCGCAGTGCCGCAAGTACCCGGTTTACGGGTACTGCCAGGGGCCGCCGGGTTCGTCCGGCGGCCTTCGCGGCCCGGCCGCAAACAGGCCGTGATTTGCTGTGAACAGGGCTTCTGAGGTACCTTTGCGACGCTGCGGTGACCGCAGCATGACGATTTTTCGATGCAAGGCGCTTCATGCACTGTCCGTTCTGCCAGCATGCTGATACCCGGGTGATTGACTCGCGCGTCTCTGAAGACGGCGCGACGATCCGGCGTCGGCGTGAGTGCGAGGCCTGCAACGAGCGCTTCAGCACGCTGGAAACCATTGAATTGAAGCTGCCGGCCATCGTCAAAAGCGACGGCAGCCGTGAAGCCTTCGACGCCCGCAAGCTGCGGGTGGGCTTCGATCGCGCGCTGCAGAAGCGGGCCGTGCCGGAAGAGAAGATCGAACTGGCCGTGCGTGCGGTGATGCACCAGCTGCGCATGTGCGGTGAGCGCGAGATTCCATCGATCAAGGTCGGCGAGTTCGTGATGAACGAGCTGCGCAAGCTCGATCACGTGGCCTACGTGCGCTTTGCCTCGGTGTACCGCAGTTTCGAGGACGTGGCCGATTTCCGCGAGGAGATCGAGAAGCTCGAACGCGACCTGCCGGCCAGCACCGAGCAGTTGCAGCTGCTGGGCGATGTGATCGCCCTGACCAAGAAGAAAAAGGGTTGATGCACGCGATACCATCGCGGGCATGACCTTTACCGAACTCGACCACCTGCACATGGCCCGCGCGCTGCGCCTGGCCGAGCGTGCTGCCTACACCACGCGCCCCAACCCGATGGTGGGCTGTGTCATCGCCCTCGGCGAACAAGTGGTGGGCGAGGGCTGGCACCAGCGTGCCGGCGGCCCGCATGCGGAAATCCATGCCCTGCGCGCTGCAGGAGACGCTGCGCGGGGTGCCACCGCCTACGTCACCCTGGAACCCTGCGCGCACTACGGCCGCACGCCGCCCTGCGCCCTCGCGCTGATCGAGGCCGGGGTAGGGCGGGTGGTGGCCGCGATGCGCGATCCGTTCCCCAAGGTGGATGGCGGCGGCTTCACCCTGCTGCGCGAAGCGGGCATCGAGGTCGCCGAAGGGCTGATGGCGACGCAGGCGCGCGAACTGAATCACGGCTTCCTGTCACGCATCGAGCGCGGCCGTCCGTGGTTGCGGGTCAAGCTGGCGGCCAGCCTGGACGGGCGTACCGCGATGGCTGACGGGTCGTCCAAGTGGATCACCGGGCCCGCCGCGCGTGAGGACGTGCAGCACTGGCGTGCGCGTGCCGGGGCGATCCTGACCGGGGCCGGCACCGTGCTGGCCGATGATCCGCAGCTGACCGTGCGTCTGCCGGACGTGGAGGTATTGCCGCCGCTGCGCGTGGTGCTGGACGCAAAGCTGCGTACGCTGGCCCAGCGCCGCGTGCGCGAAGGCGACGCGGCCACCCTGTACCTGCACGGCGAAGACGTGCGTGCATCGGCCGACACCGATGCACAGTTCCACGCGCTGCCGCTGAAGGACGAACGCTTCGATCTGCCAGCGGTGATGGCGCTGCTGGCCGAGCGGGAGATCAATGAGGTGCACACGGAGGCGGGGGCGACGCTGTCCGGTGCCCTGCTGCGCGCTGGCCTGGTGGACGAACTGCTGCTGTATCAGGCCCCCACGCTGCTGGGCGAACAAGGCCGCCCGCTGCTGGACGGATTGGGCATCTCTTCGATGGACCAGCAACGACGCCTGCGCGTGGTCGACCAACGACAGGTTGGCGACGACCTGCGCCTGCTTCTACGGCCCGCGTAAACGCCACTGGGGTAACCAACGCCATCGTCCTGCGCACGTAACACGTTGCCCATAAAAAACGGGCCCCTTGCGGGACCCGTTCGATCACAGCGCAGGGGTAACCCCGCCGCCCGATCAGAAACTTGCGCGCACGCCCACCGAGTACTGGGTGATGTCGTCGAAGTACTGCGCTTCGCCGACCAGGCCCCAGTTCTTGGTGAAGTTGACCTGGCCACCCAGGGTGCCGATCCACTCGCCGTCCATGTCGCTCCCGTCGATGTAGCCGGCCTTCACCCAGGCTTCGGTGCGCTTGGAGGGCTTGCCACGCACGCCGAAGGCGGCACGGCCTGCGTTGGTGTGCGCATCCGCAGAAACGTCAACAAACTCGTTCTTGTACTCAACTTCATTGTTGATACGCATCCACGCGAGGTCGGCCGTGAAGTCCAGACGGTCGCTGATCGGCATGTGGTAGCCAATGCCCAGCTCTGGCTGCTCGATCGTGTCCTTGATCGAGTACGGGCCATATCCGAAGTCGTCGCCGTAGTGGTACGTCTTCGACACCATGCTGTAGCCACCGAACACATACACCTGCTCGGCAATCGCGAACGAGCCGCGGATGTAGCCGCCGTCCAGCTTCGGGTTGCTGCCCGGCTGGCTGACCTGCAGCTGGGTCCAGCCGCCTTCAACGTAGGTGTAGCTGAGCGCGTCGGCCGAAGCGGCGAGCGGAGTGGCAGCCAGCAGGGCGGCGGCCAGAACGAGAATCTTGCGCATGGCGGTTCCTTGGGGAATGAGGTCCATTTCAGCCGACCCCTCATGGGACGGCAGGGCGGTGATCATCACCGCAGCGCGGAGTTTAACAAATACTTTACAGAAAGCGAGCGCTCAGCCAGGGCTGTTACAATGTCCCGGTCGGCTCGCCGACATAATCAAACGTCTTCAGGGCGGGGTGCGATTCCCCACCGGCGGTAGGTGCGCAAGCACGAGCCCGCGAGCGCTTCCGGTTTTGCCGGAAGGTCAGCAGATCCGGTCCAATGCCGGAGCCGACGGTATAGTCCGGATGAAAGAAGACGGTGCTCCAGGGCCTGCAATGGCCCTGTGCCCGCCTGTTTGCCTTGCGGCGTTTTTC
>JAEXNZ010000516.1 GCA_023439425.1 Pseudomonadota bacterium | reverse complement strand
TGGCGGTGGTCACCAACGTGCGCGATCCGCTGGCGGCCCAGACCGGGCCCTCACGGGGCGCGCTGGTGGCCCACTACCTGCGAGATGCCGCACCGGCCGGGCGCTATGCCGACTGGTTGGCCGAGGACGCGGCGGCCTACGCGCCGTTCAACCTGCTGCTGGCCGATACCCACAGCTGCGAGTTCCTGGGCAACCACCCCGCGCACCGCCAGACCCTGACCCCCGGCATTCACGGGCTGTCCGACGGCCCGCTGGACGCGCCCTGGCCCAAAACCCTGCGCCTCAACGCGGCCCTGCAGGCCTGGCTGGACAGTGGCAGCGAGTCGCTGGAGCCGTTGTGGCAGGCGCTGGCGGACACCACCCGGGCCGACGACGCGCAGTTGCCGGACACCGGCATCGGCCTGGAGCGGGAACGCTGGCTGTCGTCGGCGTTCATCCGCAGTGCCGATTACGGCACCCGGGCCAGCACGATCATTGCCTTGGATGCCCAGGGGCGCGGCTTCATCCGCGAGCGCCGTTTCGATCCGGCCGGCACCTGTGTGGGCGAGAGCGCGCTACAGGTTGATGGTCACTGACGCGCTGTCGTCAATGGCACCGTATGAGGTGCAGCATTGCAGATGGGGCACCTGCGACAGCCGGGGGTACACATACTGGCGCGCCCTGCCCGGTGAGATCGCATGCGTTCCGTTACCCAGCGTGTCGTACTGACCCATTCCCTGGCCCTGGGCCTCGGACTGGGAGCCGGATTGCTGCTGTGTGCCGGCCAGGGCGTCGCCGGCGCGGCCCCGGGTGCCCAGGTGGAAGGGGCACTGACCGACGCGCCCTACCAGGTGCATTTCCGTCGCGATCACCCTGGCAGCAGCCGGCTGTACTGGGCGGATGGACGGGTGGGCGTCAGCCATGGCCGGATCGCGTTTGACGGTCGCATGTCGGTGCCGGCGTCTGCCCGCCGCAGCAGCACGGTCTATCTGACCAGCGACCGCATCGCCAACCGCGACGACTTCCTGCGCAGCCAGCCGCGCGCCCGCCGGGTCGGCCAGATCACCCCGCAGTCGCGGTTCCTGCTGGAGGTGCCTCACGACATCGACGTGGACGAATTCACCACCCTGGTGCTGTGGTCGCACTCCGACCAGCAGCTGATCTCCAGCGCGCAGTACCGCACCGCCTGGGATGACGAACCGATGGAGGATTGAGGAAAGAAGGCGGAGCCGGCCGATAAGCCGGGTTCTGTCGTGGACAGTCATTCCTCTAGGCGACACGTCTCCGTGGCGCTCAAGCAACCTACCCGGTCCCGACGCGGGCCACGTCATAGGACCCTATTTGGTCTTGCTCCAGGTGGGGTTTGCCGTGCCGGTCTGTTACCAGACTCGCGGTGCGCTCTTACCGCACCATTTCACCCTTGCCGGCTCTCCGAGGAGAACGTAGGCGGTATCTTTCTGTTGCACTTTCCGTCGGCTTGCGCCGCCCAGGCGTTACCTGGCACCTTGCCCTGTGGAGCCCGGACTTTCCTCGCCATACCCGAAGCAATCACGCGACTGTCTAGCCGACTCCGCCGCGCGCATTTTCACACACCTGGCCCCGAACCGACAGTCCCGGCTGTCGCATCTGGCACGGCGCGTTCATATGGGGATGCGCGTTTCTGGAAAGTCGGCACCAGGCTGAACGGCTAGCGTCGGCTGGACTGCCGAACCGAGGTTCCCGCATGCCCAGGCCTGTGTCCACGATCCCGCCCGTCAACGCTGCAGCCTCACCCCCTGGCCGACCAGCAGGCACAACCGCTCCGCCGCCGCCAACGCTGGCGTTGCGCGACCTGGCCAATCTTCCCGTCGAGAACATCGTCACGCCGGCACCCGAGTCGCCGCGAGCCTTGATGGTCCGGATCAGGACGGACGACCTGACCCTGTGCCAGATGATGGCGCATGGACGCGACGCACACACCGCAGCCAGAACCTCGGACGCACAGACGATCATCGACGGACTGGCAGGACGTCGGGTGCTGCTGGCACGGGCGACCGCCGATGACCTGTCGCGCTGGTCAGAGAATGCCGATGCCCCACCATTCGGCCAGCACCTGCAGGATCGCATCGAATGCGCCGGACTCAACCAGATCCTGCTGGCGTTGCAGCGCGCCGCGTTGCCACCGCCACAACGCCTGCGCATCGGCGAAGCCCTGCGCGAAGCCGGCGCACGCACCGCGTCGGTACGCGACGGACTGAATCTGACTTACGCCCAGCTCGAACTGATTCGGGCCGAAGCGCTGCTGGACCGCATGATCCCGGTGGAACGGGCGGCGGCGTTGCAGCTGGATGCATTGAGACCCAACCCGATGACCGCATCGCGTGAAGTCACCGATCCGCAGCGCCGGGTCCTTCGAACAGAGCGTGCCTGCGCCTACCAGCGCGCCGCCATGGTCAACCGGCGCTTCGGCTACACCGTTGCGCACCCGGCGTGGACCTATATGCACCTGACCCGGGAGAACCAGGTTCGGGCCGGGCAGCTGGCGCTTCTCAGCAGAACGCCGGAAGCGAAGCGTCGCGGCATCACCCTGCAGTTGCCCTGACCGAGGCCCCGCATGTACGCCATCACCCACGCCGCCCCTGCCGCACCGCGCACTTCCTCCCCGGTACCGCGGCCAGAACGCGCCGGGGCCCGCCCAGTTCCGGTGGAGCTGTTCAATGCACCCTCACCACGCGAGGCCGATGACGGTTCTCGCGGGCTTATGGAGGCCATTGAAGTTGGCGACGCTGCACTGCGTCGGCATATGGCAATGCCACCGGGGACCGTGTTGCCCTTCGCCGGGTCGGAATCACCTGCCACGCCGGTGCATGCGCTGGTGCGCGACCTGGACGGCAATGTGCCTGAACGCAACCGCATCGCGCGGGACTTGATTGCGGCGCTGGAGCCGATGCGCAAGCAACTGGGCAGGCGCGCCGCTGAAGACCTGCAGCGCTGGCTGGACGAACGCGCCGCCCTCTTCATCCCCAACCCTGAGCGGCTGAAACGCCAGGTCCTGCACGCGGGGCTGGGGTACGTGTTGTGTCGGCTGCCCATGACGGAACTGCCGTATGCGAAGCGTCTGCGTATCGGTGAGGTGCTGCACAGGGCCGGGGGGCATCCCGGCAACCTGCGCGGCTGGCTCGGCTTGAAAGCGACCGAATTGCAGGACAACTACAACACGGCTTTGCTCGATCTGATGCTGCCACGCGAGGCCCAGGGCTCACTGGGATTCGAACGCCCGCGCAGCCTTGCCATGCGCGAGGAACGGGCGCATGTCTGGCAATGGGTTGCCATGGTGAACCGACGCTTCGGCCATCGTGACAAGCAGATCGCCGCACTCGATCCCTCGGTACCGCGCCGCAACCGCCGGGTGCGACAACTCCAGAATCTTGCCAACGCCCCGGAAGCCAAGCGCAAGGGGATCAAGGTTCAGCTGCCGTAGAGCGCCTTTCGCGGGGCCCCGGTCAATTCGGCAGCCAGTTTGGCCGCCGTGGACGGCGGCAGATGTTCACTGAGCTTGGCGTACACCCGCCGCCCGTGCTGCAGCTGGGCCTCGGCGTCATCCGCCGCGCCCTGCACCATCACCACGAACTCGCCTTTGCGCTGGTTTTCATCTGCTTCAACCTGGGCGCGCAGGCTGGCCAGGTCGCCATCCAGCACCGTCTCGAACAGCTTGGTCAGCTCGCGGGCCAGCACCGCCGGGCGCTGCGGGCCGAAGGCGTCGGCCATGTCCGCCAGCGACTCCGCGATGCGGTGTGAGGATTCGTAGAACACCAGCGTCCGGGTTTCCCCCGCCAGCGCCTGCAGCCGCTCGCGGCGACCAGAGGCCTTGGCCGGCAGGAAGCCTTCAAAGGTGAAGCGGTCGCTGGGCAGGCCAGCCACGCTCAGTGCGGCAATCGCGGCGCAGGCTCCCGGCACCGGACTGACCCGGATGCCGGCTTCGCGCGCGGCGCGGACCAGCCGGTAGCCGGGATCGCTGACCAGCGGGGTGCCGGCGTCGCTGACCAGGGCCAGCGATTCACCGGCCAGCAGGCGCCCGACGATGCGCTGGGCCAGCGCGTCCTCGTTGTGGTCGTGCAGCGCCACCAGCGGCTGCTGGATGCCGAAATGGGCCAACAGCTGGCCGCTGCGGCGGGTGTCCTCGGCGCAGATCGCAGCCACCGAGCGCAGCACCTCCTGCGCCCGCGGCGTCAGGTCGGCGAGGTTTCCGATCGGGGTGGCAACGACATACAGCGTAGGGACAGCACTCATCGCAACGGCACTCACAGGTCAAGGGTAGAATCGTACAGGTACCCGCCTACGGCTGCCCCATCGAATGGACCTGATCATGAACACGCCCGCCGCCCGGATCTCTGCCCTGTCGCTTGCTTTGCTGCTGATGGCCGGCTGCGCCACCACCAGCGTGACCAGCGCCCCGGAATCGCCGGCGCAGAGCCAGGCCCTGGCCTTGATCGAACAGGGCAAGCCGCGCGATGCCGCCGTGCAGCTGGAAGCCCTGGCCAACACCCTGCGTGGCAACGCCCGCAGTGCGGCGCTGGCCGACGCCGCGTTCGCCTGGCACGAGGCCGGCGACAACGCCCGCGCGCGCAGCCTGCTCGCCCAGGTCACCCCGCGTGGCCTGAGCGGGGCCAGCCTGCAGCGCTACCACCTGACCACCGCCGAGTTGGCCCTGCTCGACAACCAGCCGGCGCAGGCACTGGCCGCCCTGAAAGAGTCGTCGGACACCGTGGCCCCGACGCTGCGCACGCGCTGGCAGCTGGCCCGCGCCAATGCCCTGCAGGCCAGCGGCGATGTGATCGGTGCGGCCACTGAACGCGCCCGCGCGCATGCATCCCTCAGCGGCACCGCGCGCGCTGAAAACCAGCAGGCCATTGCCGGCCTGCTCGGCCAGCTGGACGACGCCACCCTGCGCGCCCGCGCCGCCGCGCTGCCGGCCAACGAGCCGTTGTACAACTTCGCAGGCCGCGCGCTGATTGCCCGCGGCCTGCCGCTGCCGCGCCCGTTCGACCGCGACGGCGTGGCCCAGTTCGACACCAGCAAGCGCCCTCCGGCACTGAGCGACGGCTATCGCCCGCCGGTGAAGATGGCCGTACTGCTGCCGCTCAGCGGCCGCCTCGCCACTGCGGCGCAGCCGGTTCGTGACGGCCTGCTGAGCGGCTACTACGGTGAAACCCGCCGCCGCCCCGACATCCAGTTCATCGACACCGCCGGCACCCCGGCCGGTGCCATCGCCGCCTATGACAAAGCCATCGTGGCCGGCGTCGACTTCGTGGTCGGGCCGCTGGGCCGCGACGAAGTGGACGCGGTGTTCGGCCGCACCGAACTGCCGGTGCCGGTGTTGGCGCTGAACCGCGGCAAGAGCAGCCCGCCGGCCGGCAGCGCCGGTTTCTCGCTGGCCCCGGAAGACGACGGCATCATCGCCGCCGAATACCTGCGCGGCCGCGAACGCAGCAAGGTGCTGGTACTGCATAGCAACGACGACAACGGCCGGCGCACCGCTGCCGCCTTCCGCGAACGCTTCAACCAGCGCGGTGGGCAGGTCGTGGCGACCATCGGCATCAACGAAACCGTCGGCGACATCGGTGCGCAGATCCGTGCGGCCGGTGCGGTCGACGGCGTGCTGCTCGCGGTGAAGGCCCCGCAGGCCCGCCAGCTGGCTCCGCAGCTGGCCCTGGCCGGTGCCGGCGGTGCCAGCCGCGTCGGCACCTCGCAGCTGACCCTGGGTACTGGCAAGCCGGAAGAAGACATGGCGCTGGACGGCATCGTCTATCCCAACGAAGCGTGGAACGTGCGCGGCGTGCCGGGGCTGCCTTCGGCCAGCACCGCCGGCCAGATCCTGCCCACCGCGCGTGGTGCGGCCGGCCGTCTGTTCGCCTTCGGCTTCGACGCCTGGAAGATCAGCGCGTACCTGGACAAGGTCGCCAACGAAGGCGGTCTGGCCGGTGCCACCGGCACGCTGTTCCTGGACAGCAACGGCAACGTGCTGCGGGTGCCGGCATGGTCCACCTTCAGCGGAGGTCGTCCGATGCCGGTCGCCAACTGAGCCGCGCGTGACCAGCGCACGGGCGCAGCGCGGTGCGGCGGTGGAAGCCGCCGCACTGGTGCACCTGCGCGACGCTGGGCTGCAGTTGCTGGCGCGCAACGTGCGGTTCAAAGGTGGCGAGCTGGATCTGGTGATGCGCGACGGTGACACCACGGTGTTCGTGGAAGTGCGCTATCGCGCCGATGCGCGGTTTGGTGGTGGTGCGGCTTCGGTGGATCTGCGCAAGCGGCGCAAAGTGGTACTGGCGGCGCAGTTGTATCTGCAGCGACATCCGGCGCTGGCGAAACTACCGTGCCGGTTTGATGTGATCGATGCCAGTGGGATGCCGGTGCAACTGACATGGCTGCGTGCGGCGTTCCGGCTGGAGGACTGTGGATTTTCCTGATGAACGCTTCGTTGCCTGCCGCTTTTTCTGTTGAACTGGGTGCGCTGCTGGGCGCGGACGGCTGGCGCACCGATGCGGCGGCGCTGGAAGCGAACGCGCAGGACAACTCGTGGC
>JAEXNZ010000272.1 GCA_023439425.1 Pseudomonadota bacterium | reverse complement strand
GCCCAGCCGCGCGCGCGGCGAGTCCATCACGATGCGGTCGATCTGGTTGGCGCGGGCGAAGGCCTGTGCGGCCTTCACCGCATAACGGTGCAGGCGCATTTCCTGGTCCAGCGGCGGGTCCGGCCAGCGGATGTTGAGGCCACCGGCCGGCATCTCGAAGTCTTCCGGCAGCACGATGCGACGTGCGAACGGGTCGACCTGCACCGACGCCGACGACTCCACGGTTTCGGCAATGGTCTTGAAGCCGATCCAGCGCCCGGTATAGCGGCTCATCGCCCAGCCGAGCAGGCCCATGTCGAGGATGTCCTGGACCCCGGCCGGATTGAGCACCGGCATCATCGCGCTGACGAACTCATCTTCGCTGCCGTGTGGCAGGGTCGAGCTGCGGCAGGCATGGTCGTCGGCGGCCAGCGCCAGCACACCGCCGTGCACCGAGGTGCCGGCCGCGTTGGCGTGCCTGAACACGTCGCCGCAGCGGTCCACGCCGGGGCCCTTGCCGTACCACATGCCATACACGCCCTGGACCTTGGCCCCGGGGAACAGGTTGGTCTGCTGGGTGCCCCAGACCATGGTGGCCCCGAGGTCCTCGTTCAGGCCCGGGGTGAACTTCACCTTGGCCGCTTCCAGGTGCTTGCGTGCCCGCCACAGTTCCAGGTCAAAGCCGCCCAGCGGGCTGCCGCGATAGCCACTGATGAAGCCGGCTGTGTCCAGGCCGGCGGCCTGGTCGCGCAGCTGCTGCATCAGCGGCAGGCGGACCAGCGCCTGCACCCCGCTCAGGTAGATGCGGCCGTCCGTACGGGTGTACTTGTGGTCCAGCGTGTAGCTGTCATCCAGCGCGCCGGGCTGGTTGGCGGACGAGGGCGAGGTGAGTTCGGCGGTACTGGTCATGGCTGGCCCGGAATGACGGCTGGCACGGCCGCGCAGAGGCGACCGGAAAGGTGCGGATTGTAACAGTGACGCAATTTCCACACTTTTCATGACCCCAAGGGGTCGCATCCGGGCGCGTTCTGCGGTTAGGATCGGGGAGGGAGGTTGTGTGACAACCTGGGGGAATTTGTATGGCAGTGGCAAGAAACGTGCTGTCCAGCATGGTGCTGGCGGCGGGGATGGCAGTGTTCGGGGTGGCAGCGCAATCGTTGCCGACACTGCAGGAGTTCTACTTCGATGACGATGTTGCCGCGACCGCACCCGTCGTGGTGCCGGCCGATGCCGGCGATCTCGTCGATCAACTGATGAAGCAGCGCGAGCGCGGTCGCAAGGCACTGGACGCCACCGTGCAGCTGGCTGGCGTGGCCTACGCGCAGGGCCGGCCAGAACTCGGTGCGCAGCTGTACAGCGAGGCTGAAAAAGAGGCGGGTGCCAATTCGACCCCCGGCCGCATGGTGCGCTGGAACAAGGGCTGGGATCTGTACCGCTCCGGCAATATCGACGGCGCGCTGACCGCGTGGCACGAGGCCCAGGCCGGCATGCGTGGCAATCCTTCGTGGGTTCCGCCGACGCTGGCGCTGGCACTGTGGACGCAGGGCCGCAAGGACGAAGCGGTGAAGTGGTACGCCGCTGCCGTACGCACCGAACCGCAGCGCTGGAGCAGCACGGCCGGCTATGCGCAGCAGCTGCCGAGCTGGCGTGACAGCGAGCGCGCCACGCTGGCCGAAGTACAACAGGCCTGGGCGACCAATCCGCCGGCCTGGCCGTAACGCGGTATCAACCGTCAGCGCTGACCGTCCGCCCCCGCGCCCAGTCGCGCAGGGCGGTCACCTGTTCGGCCATCAGCACCGACAACGGCCGACTGTTGCGGATTTCCTGCATCAGCAGGTCGGTGTCGAGCATGCGTTCCTCAGCATGCGCGGCATAGAGCCCTGACACCACCGCCTGTTCGATCTCCGCACCGGAGAACCCGTCACTGGCGGCGGCCAGCGCCGGCAGCGCGAAGTCGTCGGCGTTGAGCTGGCGGCGGCCCAGGTGCAGGCGCAGCAGGTCCACGCGGGTGTTGGCGTCGGGCAGGTCAACAAAGAAGATCTCGTCGAAGCGGCCCTTGCGCAGCAGTTCGGCGGGAAGCTCATGCACCTGGTTGGCGGTGGCCACGATGAACACCGGCTCCTTGCGCTCGGCCAGCCAGGTCAGCAGATACCCCAGAACGCGGCGCGAGACGCCACCGTCTTCGCCGCCGCTGGCCAGGCCCTTCTCGATCTCGTCGATCCACAGCACGCACGGTGCCAGCTGCTCGGCCGAGGTCAGCGCCTGGCGCAGGTTTTTCTCCGTCTCGCCATGGAACTTGTCGTACAGGCTGCCGAAGTCCAGGCGCAGCAGCGGCACACCGAAGCCAGCAGCCGTAGCTTTGGCCAGCATGGACTTGCCGCAGCCCTGCACACCCAGCAGCAGCATGCCCTTGGGCGGGTCCAGGCCGGCGGTGCCGGCCGAACCGCCCAGGAAGATCGAGCGGCGCTGGTTGACCCAGCGCTTGAGCCGGTTGGCCCCGGCCACGTCGGCGAAACGCGTGGTGTCGTATTCGTAGTGCAGGTGCCCGGCGCGGTTGAGCAGCTCGAACTTCAACCGGGCCAGCTGCGGCAGGTCGTCCTGGCTGAGCGCGCCATCGGCGAAGATCAGCTGGCGGGCAATCCGGCGCGCGTCGACCATGCTCAAGCCGCGCAGGTTGCGCAGAATCAGCTGCACCGCTTCATTGTCCACTTCCACCCGCTTGCCGCCGTTCTCACGGGCATAGGTGGCCGCTTCCTCGCGCAGCATCTTCAGCAGTGCGTTGAGGTCGGGCAGGCGAGGGTTGAAGCGGGTGGCCAGCGCTTCCAGCTCGGCCGGCAGCTCCACCTTGGCCCCCACCAGCACCAGCACGTGCGCTTCGCAGTGGCGGCGCTGGACCAGGTCACGCAGCGCGCGCTGGTGGCTGGCATAGCCCAGGTAGGGATGGAAATCGAGCAGCAGGTAGATGCCGCGCTGCTCGGCCTGGCGGATCATCTGCAGCGCGGAACTGGCGTCGGGCGGGCCAATGGCGTCGTCCTCCTTGTCCATGTCGATCCGGCGCAGGCCCTCGGTGATGGACCAGCGGTGCAGGGCCCGCCATACGTGCATCAGGGTCTGGCGGAACAGTTCCACCACCCGGCCCTCGTCCTGGGTCTCGATGACAATCAACGGCGTATTGGCGCGGATCAGTGCGCTCAGATCCTGTAGCTCGCTCATGGGGCCTGCATTCCTTTGGATCGCGCACGATAGCAAAGCACCGCAGGCGGGACGAGGTTCAGCCGCGCGACTATCTCCGTCACGGGCACCGGTGTACGCTCAAGCCAGGTTCCCCATCGGAAGCGAGGCGTGCATGAAGACGATCCTGGTCGCCGGTTCCAAGGGTGGCGTGGGCAAAACCACCGTCGCCACCCACCTGGCGGCCTCTGCCGCCCTGGCCGGCAAACGGACCGTTCTGGCCGATGCCGACCCGCAGGGGTCCAGCACGCGTTGGGCCGAGCGCCGCGCCGGGCTGGACAGCGCCGTGCTGCCAATCAACGCCACTGGCAAGAAGGGCCTCAAGCATGTGCCCGATGACACCGAAGTGCTGATCATCGACGCCCCAGCCGGCGCACAGGCCGGTGAGCTGGAGGCCTTTCTCGACGTGGCCGACGCCGTGGTGGTGCCGGTGCTGCCGTCCGCGCTGGACATCGAGGCCATCGTCGGCTTCCTCAACAGCCTGGCCAAGGTGCCCCGGGTCCACAAGCGCAAGCTGCCGGTAGGGCTGGTGCTCAACCGTACCAAGCCGTGGACCCAGACCTCGCAGCAGGCCCTGAACATGCTCGCCGACTGGCCCTACCCGGTGGTGGCGCAGCTGCGCGACACCCAGGGCTATGTGGTCATGACCGGGCTGGGCCGCAGCGTCTTCGATTACCGCTCCGCGCAGGTGCGCGAGCATCAGAGTGACTGGGAGCCACTGCTGCAGTGGCTGAAGCTGGACTGATCCACAAGGAATCCCTATGCGAGAACTGATATTGCTGCGCCACGCCCATGCAGAACCTCCCGCTACCGGCCAGGAGGACCTCGATCGTCCGTTGTCGGCGGTCGGGCTGGCCGAAGCCGAGGCAGCTGGCAGATGGCTGAAGGAAAAGGGCGTCGTGCCCGATTGCATCCTATGCTCACCGGCACGTCGCACCCGCGAGACGCTTGAAGCCGTTCTGGGCGTCACCGGGTATGTCGAGAAGAAGCTCGACGATGACATCTACGACGCCACCCCGGGGGCGCTGATCAGCCTCATCGACAAGTACGCCGAAGTCGATCGACTGCTGGTCGTGGGCCACAATCCTGGCTTGGAGCGGCTGGTGGCGCTGATGACCGAAGGTTCCAGCAGCGATTACCGGGGCATGCCACCTGCCGCAATCGCGGTGCTCCACTTCCCCCGCGACGTCGCCCTTGAACCCGGTGTAGCCACGCTGACCCAGTTCTGGTGGCCGTAAGCCGTGAAAGCAGTACAGATCGGATTGGGCTGTCTGCTTGGGTTGGCGGCAGGTACCACGCTTGCCGAACCGCCCGTTCCCGCCTCGCCACCCAATCCCATCGCCGCCGCCGCCCAGCCCCCGCAACAGGTGCTGGCGGTGGACACGGCGCGTTCGCACTTCGGCTTCGAGATCCGCATCCGCCTGGGCCAGCGCATCGAAGGGGTGTTTCCGCGCTTTGAAGGGCGGGTGGACGTCCTGCCCGATGGCCGCCACCAGGTCCATCTGCGGATGTTCAGCCGCTACGTGGAAATTCCCGGCAAGGCCCGCTACACCGGCTGGATGCGCGGCGAGGAGTTCTTCGACGCCGACCGCTATCCCGTGGTCGAGTTCGATTCACTGCCCTACTGGCCGGAACTGGTCAACAAGGGCGGTGGCATCGAGGGCCGGCTGATCCTGCGCGGGGTCTCGCACCCCGAGGTGCTGAAGGTGGAGCCGGCGGCCGGCCCCCGGGCCGGGTATGATTGCGACGTGGTCAGCCGCGGTACCGTGCAGCGTGGCCGGTATGGAATGGTCAGCTGGCAACTTGCCCTGAGTGATCGAGTGACCTTCGTATTGCGTGCCCGCCTCACCGAGGCGGCCAAACCGTGAATCTGCTGCTGCGGCTCCTGGCGCTGGCAACCGTGTTGCTGGGCAGTGGATGTGCGTCCCTGTCCAGCGCCGAGCGCGAGCGCGCCGCCGGTATTGCCGCCCAGGCCCGCTCGCAGCAGGTGGACTGCACCCGGCCCGACCGCTGTGCGCAGGATTCGCCGCTGCGCGCGCTGGGCGGCCAGGCCTTTACCGAGTCCACTCCGGAAACCCCGCGCCACTACGCCACCATCCTCGACGAGGGCGAAACCTCGCTGGTGGCGCGCATCAACCTGATCCGCAGCGCCACCCGCAGCATCGACCTGCAGACCTACATCTTCGACAAGGACGACAGTGCCCGGCTGGTGCTGGAGGAACTGCAGGCCGCGGCACGGCGTGGGGTCAAGGTGCGGGTGCTGATCGACCAGCTGTCGGCCATCTCCGACCTGCAGATCCTCGGCGCGCTGGCAAGCAGCCACCAGAACTTCCAGTTGCGGGTGTACAACCCGACCTTCGGCAAGGCCAAGCTCAACTACTTCGACTACGCCGGCAGCGTGCTCTGCTGCTTCCGCCGCTTCAACCAGCGCATGCACAACAAGCTGCTGGTGATCGACGACGCGCTAGGTGTGGTCGGCGGGCGAAACTACCAGGACGACTACTACGACTGGGACAGCGAGTACAACTCCCGCGATCGCGACGTGGTAGTAGCCGGCCCCGAAGTGCGGGCGATGGCGGTGAACTTCGATGCGTTCTGGCATGCGCCGCGCAGCGTGCCTGCCGAGCGTCTCAACGACGTCGGCCGCACCCTGCTCAAACAGGGAGCACCGGCCATGCCGCCGCTGGACTATCGCCACCCCGAACGCGTGGCCCAGGTCAGCGACGAGGCCAGTGATCCCGACTACGTGCGTCGCACCTTCGTCGATACCGCGTTACCGGTGGCCTCGGTGCGCTACGTGGCCGACCTGCCGCGCAAGCATCGGCGCGAGCGCGCCAGCCAGCCGGCCAACGGCCAGCACGTCACCGAACCGCAACTGGATGCACTGATTGCCAGTGCGCAGAGCGAAGTGCTGCTGCAGACGCCGTACCTGGTGCTGTCCAGGCCGGCACGCAAACTGTTCAAGGAACTGCGCGCACGCGAGCAGGCCCCGCGTGTGGTGGTGTCGACCAACAGCCTCGCCGCCACCGACAACCCGATCGTGTATGCGCTGTCCTACAAGTACAAGCGCCGCAACCTGCGCGAGTTGGGCTTCAACATCTACGAGTACAAGCCGTTCCCGCTGGACGCGCCGGTTGACTACCGCAACCTGCTGCCGGCCCCGCTTGGCGTGCCGTCCAGTGGCGAGCGCCGCAGCAGCCTGCTCGGTGGCAGTGCCGCCGGCAGCAACGCGCGCAGCAGTGGCAGCCGGCCGCAACCGCAGCCCACGCCCGGCCCCTCCGCGCGCCGCCGTAACGATGGCAGTGTGGTCGAACGGCGCGTGCTGCGTGCTGAAACGCGGCCGTCGTTCCTCGGTACCAAGGCGGTCAACAAGCCCTTGCCGGTGACCCGCAGCGGCGCACGCATGGGCCTGCACGCCAAGTCGCTGGTGGTGGACCGCCGGGTCGGGGTGATCGGCACCCACAATTTCGACCCGCGCAGCGAGAACAACAACACCGAAGGCGCGGTGGTCATCGACGACCCGGCCTTTGCCGAGGCGCTGGCCCAGAGCATCCTGCGCGACATCGAGCCGGACAATTCCTGGACCGTGGCCCCGCGCACCAAGCCGCCGGTGCTGTCGGGCCTGAACTACAGCGTAGGCAAGGCCTCTGAAGCGCTGCCGGTGCTGGATTTCTGGCCTTGGCGCTACGCTACCGATTACGAGTTCCAGCCGGGTCCCGACTGCCCGCAGCCGTTGCCGCGGCAGCACGCAGATTTCCACCGCTGCTACACCGCCGTGGGCGACTTCCCGGAAGTGAACGTCGGCCCGAAGTGGCTGCTGGTGCGTATGCTCACTGCCTTCGGTGCCGGCCTGGTGCCCATTCTGTAACCCTGCTTTCTGTACGGAGACGCTGCATGCCCCAGGTTTTCCGCGAGCCGGTGTCGATCGATGCCCTCAACGCACTCAGCCGCAACACCCTGATTGAACATCTGGGCATTGTGTTCACCGCCGCCGGCGAGGACTGGGTCAGCGCCACCATGCCGGTGGATGCGCGTACCCGCCAGCCGTATGGCCTGCTGCATGGCGGTGCCTCGGTGGTGCTGGCCGAAACCCTGGGCAGCAGCGCCGGCAACCTGTGCGTCGACACCACCAAACAGGTGTGCGTCGGGTTGGAGATCAATGCAAACCACATCCGCGCCCAGCGCAGCGGCACCGTCACCGGCACCGCCCGGGCCGTGCATGTAGGCCGCAGCACCCATGTGTGGGACATCCGCATTGAAGACGAGGCTGGCAAGCTGGTCTGTACCTCACGGCTGACCCTGGCCGTGGTCCCGGCCGCCTGAGAACAACTGGCAGACCCCGCTGTGCTGGAGTATCGTGCCGGGATGACTTCCCCCACTTCGGCCCCGCGTGGCGGCGTGGCGCGTGTGTGCCGTTATCTGTACCGCGTTCCCCTGCTGCTGGTTCACGTCCTGCTGTTCCTGCCCCTGACCCTGATCGGCATGCTGCCGTTGTGGGCGCATGTGCGTGTGGGCAACCGCGCACTCGGACACGCCGTGGTCAACGCCTGGCAGGGCGGGCTGATGTGGATCTTCGGTTTCCGCCTGCAGCGCATTGGCACGCCGTTGCCGGGTGCGGTGCTGTTCGTTGCCAATCACGTCAGCTGGGTCGATATCAGCGTGCTGCACAGCCAGCGCATGATGGGCTTCGTGGCCAAGCGCGAGATTGCCAGCTGGCCGGTGGTCGGCTGGCTGGCCGCACGCGGTCAGACCATTTTCCACCAGCGCGGCAGCACCGAGTCGCTGGGCGGGGTGATGCAGGTCATGGTCGAACGCCTGCAGGAAGGCAAGGCGGTCGGTGTGTTCCCGGAAGGGCGCACCCGTGGCGGCACCGAAGTGGGGCCCTTCCATGCGCGTATCTTCCAGGCCGCGGTGGAAACCCACGTCCCGGTGCAGCCGGTGGCGCTGCGCTACGGATGGCAGGGCGATGCCCAGACCATCGTGGCGTTTGGCCCGAAAGAAAGCTTCTTCGCCAACTTCCTGCGCCTGCTCGGTGAGCCGGCGCGGCGGGCCGAGGTGCATTTCCTCGACCCCATCGAAACCCACGATCTTGAAGGCCGTCGCCGCATCGCCGAAACTTCGCGTGCGCGCATCGTGGCGGCCATGACGGCCGAGTAAGGCGATGGTGCCCGTTCCCGCGCCATCGTCATTACCTGTAACAGGCTCGCGCCCATGTTGACCGCTGCCGACTACCGTCCGCCGCGTTGGCTGCGCAATCCGCACCTGCAGTCGATGCTCAGTTCCAGCCGCATGCGCATGCAGCGCGGCCTGGTGCTGCTTGCGGCAACCGGGGCGATCACCGAAGAGCTCATCCTGGACGGCGGCGAAGGCGTACGCCTGCAGGGTTGGCACAGCCGCATCGAAGGCCGTGAACCGGTCGGTATGGCGCTGCTGCTGCATGGCTGGGAAGGCAGTGCCGAATCCAGCTACATGCGGATGACCGCCGCGCGCATGCTGGAGTCGGGTTACGACGTGATCCGGCTTAACTTCCGGGACCATGGCAACACCCATCATCTCAACCCGGGCATCTTCCACTCCAACCGCATCGAGGAAGTGGTGCACGCCGCGGGTGACGTCGCCCAGCGCTGGCCGCAGCTGCCGCTGGTGGCCGCCGGCTACTCGCTGGGCGGCAACTTC
>JAEXNZ010000395.1 GCA_023439425.1 Pseudomonadota bacterium | reverse complement strand
GTACTGATCGAGACCGGCCAGCAGCATGTGCTGCTGCCGAACGCGACGGTGGCCGAAATGATGTCCAACGTGCAGGTGCACCCGGTGGCCGACGCCCCGGCGTGGTTGCTGGGCCAGTTGGCCTGGCACGGCTGGGACGTACCGCTGCTGTCGTTCGCACGGCTGGCCGGGCTGGGCGATGAAATGGTCGCCAGCAAGAACAAGGTGGTGGTGCTCAAGGCGCTGGGCGGCAACCCGCGTCGACCGTACTACGCGATGCTCGCGCAGAACTTCCCGCAGCTGATCTCCGTGCCGCGCGACGGTCTGCTGGCAGACGCCTCCGAAGAAACCCTGCCTATCGGCGTGCACATGCGCGTGCTGCTGGGTGAGCGCAGCGCGCTGCTGCCGGACCTGGATGCGGTGGAAGAAGCGCTGGATCGGGCCAACCCGGTATCGGCCTGACCATTCGGGCAACGACCAACGGTCGTTGCCTACCGCCCGGTGCGAATCGCGATACCGCCCGGTGCGAATATCGATGATGCCCGGTAGCTGACGACCGTTGGTCGTCAGCCCAGATCTCCCAGCCGCGCCTGCACCGCCGCAATGGCCGCCAGCCCGGCGGTTTCGGTACGCAGAATGCGCGGCCCCAGCTGCAATCCCTGGCAGCCCGCTTCAGCCAACGCCTGGCGGTCACGCGGCGACCAGCCGCCTTCCGGGCCGATCGCAATCACCACCCCGTCCGGTGCCGCCGTCAGGGTCGACAGTCGATGCTCACCCATCGGATCCAGGGTCAGTTTGAGCGCACCGGCAGGCATGCTCCGCGCCGCCTCCAGCAGGGACCGCGGTGCTGCGACTGACGGCACCCGTGCGCGTCCGGACTGGCCGCAGGCCGACACCACCACGCTTTTCCAATGGGCCAGCCGCTTCTCGGCGCGCGCCGCATCCAGCTTCACCTCGGTCCGCTCGGCGTTGACCGGAACGATGGCCTGCACGCCCAGCTCGGTCGCCTTCTGCAGGATCAGATCCATTTTCTCGCCACGCGCTATCCCCTGCAGCAGCGTGATCGACAGCGGCGACTCGTTGTCCAGCGCCTGCACGGCGTCAATCCGTACCTGCGCGCTGCGCTTGCCCAGTTCAATCAGCGTCGCGCTGTAGTCCTGCCCGTCGCCATTGAACAGCACGCAGCTTTCGCCCTCGCGCAGGCGCATCACCCGGACCAGATGATTGGCCACGTCCTCGGGCAGCGACAGCTGTTGGCCGACGGCCAGTGGAACTTCAACGTACGAACGGGTCACGCGCATGCAACAGCATCCTCGATGGCAGCAAGGGTAGTGTGGGCAAGCAGTTCCAGCTGCTCATCCTCCACACAGTAGGGAGTCATCCAGTACAGCACATTGCCCAGTGGGCGCAGCACCACACCACGCCTGAGCGCGGCATTGTAGGCGTGCAGGCCGACCCGCGCAGCGGCCGGGAACGGCGTGCGCCGGTCGCCGTTGCGGGTCAGCTCGAAGGCCACCACCATGCCGGCCTGGCGCACGTCGGCCACGTGAGGATGGTCAGCGAATGGGGCGGCCAGTGAACGCATCACGGCCGCAGTGCTGCGGTTGCGGGCAATGACGTTGTCCTGCGCGAAGATGTCCAGCGTGGCCAGCGCGGCGGCACAGGCCAGTGGATTGCCGGTGTAACTGTGCGAATGCAGAAACGCACGCTCGCGGCTGTCGTCGAGGAAAGCGTCATACAGGGACTGGGTGGCCAGCACCGCGGCCAGCGGCAGGAACCCCCCGGTCAGGCCTTTGGACAGGCACAACAGGTCAGGCATCACCCCGGCCTGCTCACAGGCAAACAGGGTGCCGGTACGCCCGAATCCCGTGGCGATCTCGTCGGCGATCAGAAACGCGCCGTTGGCGTCACACAGTTCACGCGCCCGCTGTAGATAGACCGGGTCGTACATGCGCATGCCGCCTGCGCACTGCAGGCGAGGCTCGAGGATTACCGCGCAGATCTCGCCGGGATGCTGGTCGAACAAGGTGGCCAGTGCGTCGGCGGCCTGGTGGGCACGCTGCGCCGCGCTTTGTCCCGGTTCGGCCAGATAGGCATCGGGTGACGGCGCGAACAGGGCCTCGGTCAGCAGCGGCGCATACACACGGCGATACAGCGGGATATCGCCCACGGACAGGGCCCCCAGGGTTTCGCCGTGATAGCCGTTTTCCAACGCCACAAAACGCGTGCGATGCAGTTCGCCCCGATTGCGGAAGTAATGGAAGGCCATTTTCAGGGCCACTTCCACGCCGGCAGAGCCGTTGTCTGCGTAGAACACCTTGGCCAGCGGATCACGGCCGGCCTGGCGCGGAGCCAGCGCCAGCAGCCGCTCGGCCAGGGTGATCGCCGGTTCATGGCTGAAGCCGGCCAGCATCACCTGTTCCAGCTGGGTGGCCTGGCGGGCGATCGCGGCTCCGATGCGCGGCTCGGCATGCCCGAACAGATTGGTCCACCAGCTGCTGACCGCGTCCAGGTAGCGGTGGCCGTCGTGATCGATCAGCCAGGGGCCTTCACCCCGCGCAATTGGGACCAGCGGCAGGGTGTCGGGGTGTTCGCGCATCTGCGTGCAGGGGTGCCACAGCACGTCCAGATCGCGTTGTCGCCACTGGCTGGCCAGCGGGGAGGGGGCTGGGTCTGCTAGCATTTCGAGCTCATGAACGCGTTTTCACCAACCTGCATTCTATCGGCCTCCACGAGCTTGTCCGCATGAGTCGCCCGCTGCCCACCATCCATCAGATCACCGACGAGGAAAGCGGACCGTTCCAGCGCCAGCATCTGGATCTGGAGTTCTCCAACGGCGAACGCCGCCGCTTTGAGCGCCTGGTCAGTCGCGGGCATGGCGCGGTGGTGGTGGTGCCCATGCTGGATGCGGAAACGGTGCTGCTGGTCCGTGAATACGCGGCCGGTGTGCACCGTTATGAGCTCGGCCTGGTGAAGGGCCGGATCGACGCAGGCGAGACGCCGCTGCAGGCGGCCAACCGCGAGCTGAAGGAGGAGGCCGGCTATGGCGCGCATCGGCTGGACGTGCTGCGGCCCATGACCCTGGCCCCCACCTACATGAGCCATCAGTCCTGGCTGGTGGTGGCGCGCGACCTCTACCCGGAACGCTTGCCCGGTGACGAGCCGGAAGAACTGGAAGTGGTGCCGTGGAAGCTGGCCGAACTCGATCAGCTGATGCTGCGTGACGACTTCTCCGAAGGGCGTTCGCTGGCGGCCCTGTTCATTGCCCGTGAGTGGCTGGGGCAGGGGGCATGATCAAGCTCACCACCGATCTGCGCGAGACCGTCATTGCCATCGCGCAGGATGCGGCCGCCGCGATCATGGGGGTGTACGCCACCGCATTCGAGATCGAACTGAAATCTGACCGCAGCCCAGTCACTGCGGCCGATCGCGCGGCCAATGACGTGATCGAGCGCGGGCTGGCCCAGCTCACTCCGGACCTGCCGATCCTGTCCGAAGAATCCGCGCTGGTGCCCTGGGAGGTACGGCAGCACTGGGGGGCTTACTGGCTGGTGGATCCGCTTGATGGCACCCGTGAGTTCGTAAAACGAAATGACGAGTTCAGCGTCAACATCGCGCTGATCTACCAGGGAGCTCCGGCCTTCGGCGTGGTGCTGGCACCGGTCACCGGCGTCATCTGGCACGCCATGCGGGGCGAGTTGGCCTACAGGCGCGAGGGCATGCATGATTCGGTGCTGCGTGCACGCGCGCCGGCGCTGCCACCGCTGCGGGTGGCGGCCAGCCGTTCGCACCGAAGCCCGGAAACCGAATCGCTGCTGGCGCGGATGGGCGACATTGAAGTGATCGCCCAGGGCTCATCGCTGAAGTTCTGTCGCCTTGCCGAGGGCACCTTGGATGTCTACCCGCGGCTGGGTCCGACCGCTGAATGGGACACCGCCGCCGGCCAGTGCGTGCTGCATGCGGCGGGCGGCGCGGTGCTGTCGGCGGCCACCGGCAAGCCGTTCCGCTACAACCGGCGTGAGACCCTGTTGAATGGCGATTTCATCGCGCTGGGTGACACCCGGTTGCCCTGGCGCAGCTGGATGCCTGACTGATTTCTTTTTCACGCTGGAGCTGTGATGTCTGCCACCGCCGAACTGGAACGCCTGCTGGGCATCATGGCGCGTCTGCGCGATCCGCAGCAGGGCTGCCCTTGGGACCTGGAGCAGAACTTCGCCACCATTGCGCCGTACACGATCGAGGAAGCCTACGAGGTGGCCGATGCCATCGATCGTGGCGACCTGGGTGACCTGTGTGACGAACTGGGCGACCTGCTGCTGCAGGTGGTGTTCCATGCGCAGATGGCGAGCGAGCAGGGGGCGTTCGGCTTCGCCGAAGTGGCGCGCGCGATCAGCGACAAGATGCAGCGTCGTCACCCGCACGTGTTCGCCCAGGTGGATGTGACCGGGGCCGAAGACGTGATGGTCAACTGGGAGGCAATCAAGCGCGCCGAGCGTGCGGCCAAGGGTGATGCCGATACCTCGGCACTGGCGGGCATCTCACGCGGGCTTCCGGAATGGCAACGTGCAGTGAAGCTGCAGTCGCGCGCTGCGCGGGTAGGCTTTGACTGGCCCGGTCCCGGTCCAGTGATGGACAAAGTGCGTGAGGAACTGGATGAAGTCGCCGCGGAGTTTGCGCGCGGACCGGTAGCGGACAACGCCGCTCGCCTGCAGGAGGAGCTGGGTGACCTGCTGTTCGTCTGCGCCAATCTGGCCCGGCATGCGCAGGTCGATGTGGGTGCTGCACTGCGTCAGGCCAATCTGAAGTTCGAACGTCGCTTCCGTGCCATGGAGGCGGCGGCCGCCCGTGATGGGCAGGCCATGGGCGCGCTCGACCTGGAGGCGCAGGAACGGCTGTGGCTGCAGGTCAAGGCCGGCGAGGTGGTCTCATGAAAACGCTGCTGCTGTTCATCGTCACTGCGATAGCGGAGATCGTTGGCTGTTACCTGCCTTGGTTGTGGCTGCGCAAGGAAGGTAGTGTCTGGTTGTTGTTGCCGGCGGCGGTCAGCCTGGCGCTGTTTGCCTGGTTGCTGACCCTGCACCCGGCCGCGTGCGGCCGCGTCTATGCCGCCTATGGCGGGGTCTACATCGGCACCGCGTTGGCCTGGCTATGGGTGGTGGACGGCATTCGCCCGGACCGCTGGGACGTGCTCGGCGTTGCGCTGTGCCTGGCCGGCATGGCCGTGATCATGTTCGCCCCGCGCACCGCTTGATGCGGGAACCTCGCATTGCGTCATCTGGAGGAAAGCCCCCTTTTTGTTAAAGGGGGCGCGCCGAAGGCGCGGGGATAAGGTGG
>JAEXNZ010000381.1 GCA_023439425.1 Pseudomonadota bacterium | reverse complement strand
GATGTTGGGGATTTCACGGCCGTCGTCTGTCGACCGACGCTACCGCCGCCTTGGCCACCGATAGCCTGTCGATGGCGGGTCGGGGTGGGCTGGAGGGGGCATGAGCCGCATGGATGCGGCGACTGAGGCTACAAGGACGTACTTGCGCCGTCCCCCGGAACGCCCATCCCGAGCTGCCAAGCCAGGGATACCGTGAACCGAGGGCTGTTCGCACGAATCCAACAGCAGCCGGGCAAGCCCGGCTCTACGTAGTGCGTGCAATCCCAGCCATGCCGTGGGCGCAGTGCGCAATCATTGCAGGTCGCGCAGATTCAAGCGGCGCAGGGTGGGGTTCTTCCAGGCGGTGATGCCGGCCACGCTGAGGACCGCGAAGCCGCCCAGCACCACGGCCGGGACCAGGCCCAGCAGCTTGGCCATGGTGCCGGCGTAGAACGCGCCCAGTTCGTTCGAGGAACTGATGAAAATGCCGTTGATCGAGGACACGCGCCCGCGCATTTCCTCGGGCGTGGCCAGCTGCAGGATGGTCGAGCGCACCACCACCGAGACCCCGTCGAAGGCCCCGTAGAACAGCAGGATCGCTGCCGACAGCCAGAAGTGGTGGGACAGGCCGAAGCCGATCACGCACAGGCCAAAGCCCGCCACCGCGAACAGCAATACCCGGCCGGCGTGCTTCTGCAGCGGGTGCCGCGCCAGCCACAGGCCCACGCACACCGAGCCCAGTGCCGGGGCGGCGCGCAGGATGCCCAGGCCTTCCGGACCGTGGTGCAGGATTTCATGCAGGAACGCCGGCAGCATCGCCCCCACGCCGCCCAGCAGCACCGAGAACATGTCCAGCGCCATCGCGCCCACCATGATCCGGTTGCCCAGCACGAACCGGCCGCCTTCGGCGATGCTCTTGAAGATCGGTGCCGCCGGGCCGGTATGCACCGGCTCGCTCACCCGCAGTGCGGCCAGACAGCCCAGCGCCGCCAGCGCGAACGTCGCCGCCACCGCATAGGCCACACCCTTGCCGCCCATGCCCACCAGCACGCCCCCCAAGGCCGGGCCGATCACCATGCCGGTCTGGAACACCACTGCGCCCAGGCCCGCGCCACGTGCGTACTGGTGCCGTTCCAGCACCCGTGCGAACAACGCGTTGTAGATCGGCGACAGGAATGCACGCACCATGCCGGTCAACGCAATTGCCGCATAGATCGGCCAGACCCCTTTGAAGGGCAGCCAGCCCATTGCCACGCAGGTCAGCACCACGGCCGTCAGCACCAGCCCCGTGCAGGCCACCATGCCCAGCCGGCGGCGCGGCAGGTGGTCGACCAGATAGCCCGCGAACGGGGCCACGCAGAAGAACGGCAGCACTTCGGCCAGCCCCACCAGGCCCAGGGAGAACGGATTGCGGGTCACCTCGTAGATGTGCCAACCCACCGTCACCGCGACGATCTGGTACGACAGCATCGCCAGGATGCGGTACGCCAGTACCTGCGCGAAGCCCGGGCGGGCCAGCAGACCGAGTGCGCTTTCTTCGCCGGCCGGCGTGGGGGCGGCCGGGCTCACGATTGCGCTTGTGCGGTGTCGCGGATGAAGGCCAGCATCGCCGCCACGCCGTTGCTGCGGGTTGGCGACAGGTGCTTGGCCAGACCGATGTCACTGATGTAGGTCGGCTCGGTCGCCAGAATCTCTTCCGCCGAACGGCCCGAATACACCCGCAGGGCCAGGTAGATCAGCCCCGACACAATCGCCGAGTCACTGATCGCATGGAAGCGCAGGTTCTGCGCATTGCCTTCCGGCACGATCCACACCATCGACTGGCAGCCCAGCAGGCGGTGCTCTTCGGATTTCCATTCCTCGGGGAAGGCCGGCAGCTTTCGGCCCAGGTCGATCAGGTACTGGTAGCGCGCGGACCAGTCACCGAAGAAGGCGAACTCCTCGGCGATGGCGGCCTGCGCTTCGGCAGCAGTAGGTTCAAGCGGGAAGGGCGAGTCGATCACAGCAGTCTCAATCAATAAACGGTTTCAACGAAACAATCCAGATGCCGGGAATCCGGTCCACGAAACAACACCGTTGCCGGAATCCCGGTAGCACCCGACCGTTGGTCGGGTGACGGCGTCAGCCGCGCTTTCGCACCCAACGAATACCCTGCGCGGTGTCCTCCAGCACAATGCCTTCCGCCGCCAACTGGTCGCGGATCGCGTCGGCACGGGCGAAGTCGCGCGCGGCCTTGGCCGCAGTGCGCTCCTCGATAAGCGCCTGAATCCGTGCATCCTCGTCGGCATCACCGCCGGCGGTCCCGAACCACGCGGCAGGGGGCTGCTGCAGCAGGCCGAGCGCCTTGCCAGCTCCCAGCAGTTGACCCTTCAAGACAGCCAGCTCGCTCAGCTTCTCTCCTTCGCGAGCGTAGGCCGGACCACCTGCTGGGGCATCGGCGTGGCGCAGCTTGCGCGCCAGTTCGGCCAGCAGCGATAGCGCGCGCGGCGTATTGAGGTCGTCGTCAAGCACCTCTTCAATCGAGACGGGGATGCTGGCCGTGGCATCCACGTCCTCAAAGCTGCGCAGGGTGCCGTAGAGGCCGTCCAGGGTGCGCGCGGACTGCTCGATCAACGCATCCGACCAGTCCAGCGGCTGCCGGTAATGGGCCGACAGCAGGGCATAGCGCAACGCTTCCGGCGCATGCTTGCGCACCAGGTCATGCACGCGCTCGATGTTGCCGATCGACTTGCTCATCTTGGCACCGCCGAAATTCAGCATGCCGTTGTGCAGCCAGAACCGGGCGAAGGTCTTTCCGCCGTGGGCGCATTCGCTCTGCGCGATCTCGTTCTCGTGGTGCGGGAACTGCAGGTCGACGCCACCGGCGTGAATATCGATGGTTTCGCCCAGATGTGCGGCGGCCATCGCCGAGCATTCGATATGCCAGCCGGGGCGGCCACGGCCCCAGGGCGAGTCCCAGCCCGGCAGGTCGTCGCTGGAGGGCTTCCACAGCACGAAGTCGCCCGGGTCACGCTTGTACGGGGCCACGTCCACGCGCGCGCCGGCCAGCATTTCCTCCGGGTCGCGGCGCGAGAGCTTGCCGTAGTCGGCATACGAAGACACCGAAAACAGTACGTGGCCTTCGGCCGCGTAGGCATGCCCGGCTTCGATCAGCTGCTCGATCATGGTGATGATCTGCGCCATGTGCGCGGTGGCTTCCGGCTCGATGTCCGGCGGTACCACGCCCAGCGCGGCCATGTCTTCACGGTAGGCGGCGGCAAAGCGGTCGGTGATCGCGGTGATCGGCACGTTCTGCTCGCGTGCGGCGGTGTTGATCTTGTCGTCCACGTCGGTGATGTTGCGCGCGTAGCGCAACCCGCCGAAACGCCGGCGCAGCAGGTCGGCCAGCACCCCGAACACCACCGGCCCGCGCGCGTTGCCGATATGTACATAGTTGTAGACCGTGGGACCGCACACATACAGGGTCGGACAGGCCGGATCGAGCGGGGTGAACGGTTCGAGCTGGCGTGTCAGGTTGTTGTGCAGGCGCAGGGTCATGAGGGGCGTTGGCCGAGGGGAGTGGGGCAAGCCGCCGATTTTAGAGCACAACGGTCGCCCGCGCCGGTCTGGCGGGGCCTGGAGTGGGCTGACCACGTCAGGTGGTGTCGTTTTCTGGCCGTCTGGCTATGGGCAATAACGTCACGGACGGGTAATGTTCAGCCCCTTGCCCCTTGCACTGCCTACACTATCCACCTTGTCCCCGACCCGGTTGCCAATGAAATCCGCTTTGTTGCTGACGCTGGCTGGCTGCCTGACCGGAAGTGCCGCCTTCACGGCGTGCGCCCAGGAAGCCGACCTGCGCAACCGGGTGGTGATTGTCGAGAACGTGAAGTTCGACTACGCCCAGGTGCTCAACGTGGAGCCGGTGTTCCAGACCCTGCGCGCCACCCGCACCGAGGAGCATTGCGAGCCGGTATCGACCCGGACCCTGGCCCCGGTGAATGTCACCGGTGAGGAACCGCAGGAAGAGAAAGGCCGTTTTGGCCGCTTCATGGACTCGGTGCGCTCGATCTTCAAGCGTGACGACAGCGAGGTGAACGAAGACGGCAGCCCGGTGGTGGAAACCGCCCCGGCGGCCGGCAATGGCCCGTTACTCACCCGTGACTGCAAGATCGTGCCGGTGGGCCGTGAGTTCCGCCGGCCCATCGCCTACGACGTGGATTACGTCTACAAGGG
>JAEXNZ010000372.1 GCA_023439425.1 Pseudomonadota bacterium | reverse complement strand
CCTTCCACCAGGCGGTGGAACACGTTCATGTGACCGAACACCAGGCCGGTCTTTTCAGCGGCCACCACGATGTCCTCGCCGCGCAGCTTCTCGCCGGCACGGGCGGCCACGAACAGGGAGACAATCTTGTCGAAGTCCTGCGTGGCGCGCTTGCCGAGGTCGCTGGCGGGGCCGGCGTCTACATCGGGCAGACCGAGTTCGGCCTGGGGCGCCCCTTCTACGCCATTGAAACCGGCCTCGGCGCTCTCGCTGGGCTGATCCCCCAGCAGCGGTTCACGGCGCTGGCCGGCGGCGCTGTCGCCCCCTTCCACGCGACGCCCCTGGACCTTCTTCTTCGGCCGGCCGAACAGGAAAATGGCGACAACCAGGAGCACGCCGGCCACAAGAATGCCGATTCTGAGCAGTGCCACGTCGGACATGTGAAGGGTCTCCAGCTAAATACGTTCAGGTAAGCATGGCACGTCAGGCCGCGCCCGCCAATCGTGCCGCTTCTTCCAGGTCCACGCTGACCAGTCGGCTGACCCCCGGTTCGCGCATGGTGACGCCCGACAACTGGTGGGCTGCCTCCATGGTTGCCTTGTTGTGACTCACGAACAGGAACTGCACCTTCTCGCTCATTTCCTTGACCATGTTGGCGAGGCGGCCGACGTTGGCTTCGTCCAGCGGCGCGTCCACTTCGTCCAGCAGGCAGAACGGCGCGGGGTTGAGCTGGAAGATCGCAAACACCAGCGCCACCGCGGTCATCGCCTTCTCGCCACCGGACAGCAGCGAGATGCTGGACACGCGTTTGCCCGGCGGGCGCGCCATGATCGCAACACCGGTGTCGAGCAGGTCTTCACCGGTCAGCTCCAGGTAGGCATGGCCGCCGCCGAACAGGCGCGGGTACAGCTGCTGCACGCCGGCGTTGACCCGGTCGAAGGTGTCCTTGAAGCGGCCACGGGTTTCGCGGTCGATCTTGCGGATGGCGTCTTCCAGGGTTTCCAGCGCAGTGCACAGGTCGGTGTTCTGCGCGTCCAGATAGTCCGAACGCTGTGAGGCTTCACCGTATTCCTGGATGGCGGCCAGATTGACCGGCTCCAGCCGGCGCATGCGCCCGTCGATCTGGTGCACGGCCTGCTCCCAGTCGCTGATGCGCGCCTCTTCCGGGAGCGTGTTGATCACGTCCTGCAGCACGAAGCCAGCCTTTTCCACCGAGGCGGTCAGCTGTTCGGCGCTCAGCACCAGGGCCTGCTGGTCGAGCTTGCGCTGGGAAATGCGCTCGCGCTGGGCCAGGGCCTGTTCGTCACGCTGGTGACGGGTCTGTTCGAAGGTGCGCAGTTCGGCGTCGATGCCTTCCAGCAGGGTGCGGGCCTCGCCCAGCACGCGGTCGGCGCGGACACGCTCGCCGAGGGCATTCTGGTGCTCGGCTTCCAATGCGGTAACCGGGGAATCCCCATCGTCAAGCTGCGCATGCAGCTCGCCCAGGCGCGAATCGAGCTGGCCGCGCTGGGTGCTCATGCGTTCCAGCGCCTGCCCCAGCGACGTGAGCTGGGCGCGTTGCGATTCCAGGGTGAGGGCCAGCGAGTGCGAGCGCTCGCGCACCGTGCGCGCGGCTTCGCGGGCCTGATCACGGGCATCACTGAGCTGGCGACGTTCGCCTTCCAGCGCCTGGCGCACGGATTCGAGATCGCCCATGCTGCTGACCGCGTCATCGAGACGGGCACGCGCTTCGCGCACCTGCTCACGTCCGGTGCCGAGGGTTTCAATCAGCTGGGCGAGCTCGCCTTCAATGCGATCAATGCGCGTGCGCGCGGCTTCGACCTTGCCCTGCTGGCTCTGCAGCTGGCCACCCAGCTCGGAGACACTGCGGTGCGCCAGATACAGCTGGCGCTGCGCGTCTTCGCGCTGCTGTTCGCCGGCCAGCAGCTGGTCACGGAACGTGGCGAGCTGTTCTTCGAGGGTGGCTTCGCGTTCCTGCAGTGCGTCGATCTGTTCGCGCAGGGTCACGATTTCGCGTTCGCGCAGCAGCGCACCCTGCTTGGCGGCACCGGAGCGCGACACGCGCACCCAGCCCTCACCCAGGCGTTCGCCGCCACGGGTGATCACCGAATCGCCGTCGGCCAGTGTGGCCTGCAGCGCGCGCGCCTGTTCCAGGTCGTCGGCGGCATGCAGGCGGGCCAGCAGGCGGCGGATGGCGGTCGGGCCCTGCACCTTGGCGGCCAGCGAGGTCGGAGCCACGTCGAGCGGCTCCTGTTCGGCGCTGACCAGGGCGATGCGGCCCTCGCCGAGTTCGGCCAGTGCGCCAACCAGCTGTTCCGGGGCATCAACCAGCACGCCTTCGATCAGCTGACCGAGTGCGCTTTCCACAGCGTTTTCCCAGCCGCTGTCGACGGTGAGGCGCTCGCCGACGCGGGCACCGGAGTCCAGTCCGTGCTGCTTGAGCCAGGCCACGGCCGCGCCCTGCTCCTGGCCGAGGGCGGCCTGCTGCAGGGTTTCCAGCGACGACAGGCGACCACGCGCGGCCTGGGCCTGCTTGCGGATGTCGGCGAGTTCACTCTGGCCGGTGCGCTGGCGCTCCTGCAGACCCGCCACGGCTTCCTTGCGGGCCTCCACGGCTTCAGTCAGCCCATCCAGCGCGGCCTTCTGGGTTTCGTGCTGCAGGTGCAGCTCTTCAAACGCTTCGGCCAGGGCATCCATATCCAGCCCGGTGCGCTCGGCAGCCAGTGCTTCGCGGCGGCGGTCGGCTTCCAGCACCTGACGGTCGAGGTAGTCCACGCGGGTGCGTTCCACTTCGCCGGCACGCGAGGCTTCGGACGTGCTGCGGGTATGGGCTTCCCAGCGCGCCTGCCAGTCAGAAAGCCGGCTTTCGGCATCGCGCAGGGCTTCCTGCTTGATCTCGTTTTCTTCCTGCAGCTGCTCCAGCTGCGGCTCGGCCTGTTCAACGGCTTCGCGCAACACGATCAGCTTGGCTTCGTCGCCGCTGATGTGCTGGCCGAGGTCGGCCAGCGCCTGCTGGGTTTCATCGCGCGCCTTATGCAGGCGCTGCGACATTTCCTTCTGGTGCTGGATCTGCTGTTCGAGCCGGGCCAGGGTGCTGCCAACCTGGTAGACCTCGGCCTGGGCGGTGCTGAGGGCGTCAGCGGCTTCCTCGCGGCGCACGCGGCTGGTCTCGATGCGGGCTTCGGCATCGCGCTGCTCGGCAATGAACTGCTGCAGGCGGGTTTCTTCCTGCGACAGCGCCTCGCGCAGGCTGCCCAGGCGGCCGTCGAGGTTGCGGAACTCCAGCGCCTTCCACTCGGCATCCTTGACCTTGCGCTCTTCCTGCAGGGCCTGGTACTGCTCGGCCTGCCGGGCCTGGCGCTTGAGGTGCTCGAGCTGTTTGCCGATTTCCTCGCGCAGGTCGTTCAAGCGGTCGAGGTTTTCGCGGGTATGGCGGATGCGGGTTTCAGTTTCCTTGCGGCGCTCCTTGTACTTGGAGATGCCGGCGGCTTCTTCGAGGTAGACACGCAGGTCTTCGGGCCGGGCTTCAATGATCTGGCTGATCATGCCCTGCTCGATGATGGAGTAGCTGCGCGGGCCCAGGCCGGTGCCGAGGAACAGGTCGGTGATGTCGCGCCGACGGCACTTGGTGCCGTTCAGGTAGTAATTGCTGCTGCCGTCGCGGCTGACCGTACGTTTGACCGATATCTCGTTGAACGAGGCATATTCGCCGGAAATCGTGTGGTCGGTATTGTCGAAAATGAGTTCGACAGTGGCCTGCGAGACGGGCTTGCGGGCGGACGAGCCGGAGAAAATGACGTCGGTCAGCGAATCGCCACGCAGGCGGCTGGCCGAGCTTTCGCCCATGACCCAGCGCACGGCGTCGATGATGTTGGACTTGCCACAGCCATTGGGCCCGACCACACCGGTCATGTTGGTGGGCAGATGCAGGGTGGTGGGATCAACGAACGACTTGAAGCCGGAGAGCTTGATCGTGGACAGACGCATGGCGTGGTTGGCTTTCCGGGGCAGTCGCGATGGCCCTGAGTATACCGCCCCGTAGAGCCGGGCTTGCCCGGCTGCGGCTGGATTCAGGCGAACTGCCCTCGGTTCACTGCATCCCCGGCTTGGCGGGTCATCGGGGGCCATGGAAGATCAAATGCCAACGCGGTTGCCATTCCGTCCGCTTCGCGACCAACCGTCGGGGGCGGGGCCAGGTACCCCCCGGAGGGACACTCCACGGCATGGATGCCGTGGAGTAGCCCCCATGGATGGGTTCACGGCGTGTCCCGGAGCGGGGGTGCCTGGCCCCGCCCCAGCACGTAGAAATCGAAACGTCGCATTTCGCGGAGACTTTCACCACGCGACCAAAACAAAAACGGGCACCCTTGCGGGTACCCGTTTCAGCGATTCCGGCTTTTCAGCTGGGATCAGGCTTCGCCGACCACGATCACCTTGACGGTGGTTTCGACGTCTGCGTGCAGGTGCAGGGTCACGTCGAACTCGCCGACGTTACGGAAGGCACCTTCGCCCAGGATCACTTCGCTCTTTTCCACCGGCAGGCCGGCCTTGGTGAAGGCTTCGGCGATGTCGCGCGGGCCGACCGAGCCGTACAGCTTGCCTTCGGTCGAAGCATTGGCTGCGATGGTCACGCTGGCGCCTTCCAGCTTGGTCTTGCGGCCTTCGGCGTCGGCGTGGATCGCCTGGGCCTTGGCTTCGTACTCAGCGCGCTTGGCTTCGAACTCAGCCACGTTGGCAGCGGTGGCCGGCACGGCCTTGCCCTGCGGCACCAGGAAGTTGCGGCCGTAGCCCGGCTTCACGGTGACCTTGTCACCCAGACCGCCGAGGTTGGTGACTTTCTGAAGAAGGATCAGATCCATGGTGTAACTCCAAATATGTATTCGTTAGCGAAGCCCGCAGGCCCCGCAGCAGATGGCTGTCCGAATAGCTGGCGGAACGGGCGGCGCGGGGCCGCCCATCCGGCATCAGACGTCGTGGTTGTCGGTGTACGGGATCAGGGCCAGGAAACGGGCGCGCTTGACGGCCGTGGCCAGCTGGCGCTGGTACTTCGACTTGGTGCCGGTGACGCGGCTCGGCACGATCTTGCCGTTCTCGGTCAGGTACTGGCGCAGGGTGTTGAGATCCTTGTAGTCGATCTCCTTCACACCTTCAGCCGT
>JAEXNZ010000357.1 GCA_023439425.1 Pseudomonadota bacterium | reverse complement strand
CCGCCGAGCACGCCGTTGGCGATGTCGAAGCGGGTCGCCCCGGCATCTTCATTTCACCGGATTGCCATCGGCGTCGATGACGGTGACCTCACCGAGATTCAGCGCGCGGACCTCTTTCTCGGTCTGCTTCAGGTCACCCACCACCACCCAGGTCAGGGCGTTCGGGTCCAGCGTGGCCGCTGCCTGCTGCACCTGGGCCGGGGTCATCGCCTCAATCTCGGCCTTGCGCTTGAACACATAGTCGTCCGGGCGCTGGTAGCGGACGATGCCGCTGATGGTGCCCATCACCGCGCTGGCGGTTTCATACGCCCCGGGCAGGCTGAGGGTCTGGATGTTGCGGATGCGGGTCACTTCCGGTGCGGTGATCGCCTCGGTACCGCTGGCGAAATCGGCGATCTCACGACGCATTTCGGCCATGGCCTCGCCGGTCTTGTCAATCTGCACCGGGGCCATCGCCATCCACGGGCGCTGGCCCAGGGTGCTGCTGGCGCTGCTGCGGGCCCCGTACGACCAGTGCTTCTCTTCACGCAGGTTCATGTTCAGGCGCGAGGTGAAGTCGCCGCCGAGCACGCCGTTGGCGATGTCGAAGCGGGTCGCCCCGGCATCCAGGGTGGACGGCACCACCTGGCCGGCGAACAGGTTGGCCTGGACCGCGCCGGGCTGGTCGATCAGGAACACGCGGCCCTTGGCCGGGCGCGCCACGTCCACGGTGGCCTTCACCTGCGGGGCCGGACCGGTGCTCTTCCAGTCACCCAGCTGGCGCTCCAGCAGTGGCACGATTTCCTTCAGGGTGGTGTCGCCCACCACGATCAGGGTGCCATGCTCCGGGCGCAGCCAGTCGCGGTGGAAGTCGACCAGATCCTGGCGGGTCAGCGACTGGATGTCGGCCTCGCGACCGCTGCCGGTGAACGGAATGGCATACGGATGGCCCTTGCCGTACAGCAGCGGCGGCAGCACGCGCATGGCGACGGCGTTGGGGTTCACCTTTTCCTGCTGGATGCCGGCGATCCAGGTCGCCTTGACCCGGTCGATTTCGCCCTGATCGAAACGCGGCGTACGCAGCATGTCGGCGTACAACGCCAGCGACGGGGCCAGGTTTTCCTTCAGTGCGGACAGGTACACGCTGGCGCTGTCCAGCGAGGCGCTTGCGCCCATGCTGGCTCCCAGCATGTCGGCAGCGTCGGCGAAGGCCAGCGCGCCGAGCTTGCCTGCACCTTCGCCCATCAGGTCCATGGTGAAGTTGGCGGTGCCGGACTTGCGGCCCTGGTCGGCAGTGAAGCCACCCGGGAACTCATAGCTGAACTGCACCACCGGAATGTCGTGGCGCTCGGCCAGGATGACCTGGGTGCCGTTCTTCAGGGTGGCGCGGTGCAGCTGCGGGAATTTCAGTTCCGGGAACTGCTTGGTCTGCGGCACACCCGCACTGCGGTCGACCTGGCTCGGCAGGGTGCTGAACTTCGGGTCCACCGCCGGCACGTTGAACGGCTTGGGCGTGGCCGAGGGCTCTTCGGCCAGGGCCACGCGGGCACCCGGCTCCACCACCAGGGTGTGGTCGCCCGGGCCCAGCCACTTGGCACCGATGCCGCGCACGTCGGCCGCGGTGGCGTCATTGATCACCTTCAGCGAACGGCGGAAGCAGCCCGGGTCGCCTTCATACACAGTGCACTCGGCCAGCGCGTCGGCCTTGCCGCCGAAGCCACCGATGCGCTCGATGCCGCGGATGAAGCCGGCACGGAAGGCGGTCTTGCCGCGTGCCAGTTCGGCCGCGGTGGGGCCATCCTTGATCAGCTTGCGCACTTCTTCATCAATGATGGCTTCGACCTTGGCCGGGTCCACGCCCTGCTTCACCGTGGCCATGATCATGAAGTTGGAGCCCAGCTGCGAGCTGTAGGCCCCGGCGCTGACGTTGTCGACCAGCTTGTCCTGATGCAGCAGGCGCTGGTCCAGGCGGGAAGCCTTGGCCCCGCCCAGCACCTGCGCGAACAGCTGCAGCTGATCAATGTCGGTGGTGCCCACTTCGGCAACGTTCCAGGCGCGGTAGATGCGCGCCTGCGGCACCTTGTCGGTCATGGTCTCGCGGGTGGATTTTTCGCGCTTGGCCACATCCACCTTCGGCTGGGCCATGCTCGGGCCGGCCGGAATGTCGCCGAAGTAGCGTGCGACCTTTTCCTTGGCGGTGGCCACGTCAATGTCGCCAGCCAGCACCAGCACCGCGTTGTTGGGGCCGTACCAGGTGCGGAACCACGTTTTCACATCGTCCAGCGACGCCGCGTTGAGGTCGTTCATCGAGCCGATCACGCTGTGGTGATACGGGTGCCCGGCCGGGTACAGCGCGCGGTTGAGCTTTTCCCAGACCTGGCCATAGGGCTGGTTCTCGCCCTGGCGCTTTTCGTTCTGGACCACGCCGCGCTGCTCATCCAGCGCCGCCTGGTCGATGGCACCCAGCAGGTGGCCCATACGGTCGGACTCCATCCACAGCGCCATGTCCAGCGCGGTGGTGGGCACGTTTTCGAAGTAATTGGTGCGGTCGGTGTTGGTGGTGCCGTTCTGGCCGGTCACACCCACCTGCTTGAACGGTTCGAAGTACTCGCCGTCATGGTTTTCGCTGCGCTGGAACATCAGGTGTTCAAACAGGTGCGCGAAACCGGTGCGGCCTGCAGGTTCGTCCTTGCTGCCCACGTGGTACCAGATGTTCACCGCCACGATCGGGGCCTTGCGGTCGGTGTGCACCACCACGCGCAGGCCGTTGGGCAGGGTGAACTCCTCGAACGGAATGTCGACCTTGGCCGTCTGTGCCGGCTTGGCCAGCACCGGTGCCGGGGCCAGCGTGCCCAGGGCGGCAGAGAGCGCAACAGCCAGCAGTGCGCCACGCGGTCGAAGGTGCAGGGTCATTCCGGGTCCTTGGTCGTGAAAGTGGAGGCCGAT
This sequence comes from Pseudomonadota bacterium, assembly GCA_023439425.1. Classification (GTDB taxonomy): domain Bacteria; phylum Pseudomonadota; class Gammaproteobacteria; order Xanthomonadales; family Xanthomonadaceae; genus Stenotrophomonas. Next base: position 3,154 of record JAEXNZ010000357.1, on the reverse strand, counting down.
CCTAGCCCGCCCCCACTGAATCTGGCATCGGCCAACAGTCATTGCCGCTCTCAGGGGACGTCACATCGCGGCGTCCGGACAGTCCTGGCTTGCATATCGGACAGGTGTCCGGACAGCGGACACTGCGATTCAGGCGAAAAACCCTTGTAAATCAATGGCAAAAAGTTGGCACGGGTCCTGCTTTGATCTCCGTGCGGACAGAAGGCGATCAAACACAACCTGACTGGGCGCTGAACAAAACACCGCAATCGAAAATTTCTCTTGCAAGCCCAGATTCGGTGTACTACCTTACTACCACACCACTGCTCACCAACACTAAACAGGCCCCGTCATGAACACCAAGACCATCGCAATTGCCATCGCCATCGCTGCCGGCTCCGCGTTTGCTTCGAACGTGCATGCCGCTTCCGCCATCACCACCCTGGAAACCGTCCAGGTCCGTCCCTCCGCCGACCAGCTGGCCCAGGCCGAATGGGAACGCAACAGCCCGATCCCGACCCTGGCACTGGTGGAAGTGCGTCCCACCGCCGGCCAGATCGCCGAGTACCGCCAGGAACTGGCCGACAGCCGCCGGGTGACCACCCTGGCCGCCGTCGAAGTGCGTCCCACCGCCGAACAGCGTGAAGCGCTGGCCGCCGAGCAGGACAGCCACCGCGACTACATGGGCACCTTCGCTGCTGCGGCCACCGCCGTCGCCAACGAAGTGATCATCAGCCTGCCGACCCTGCAGGTGCGCCCGACGCCGAGTGACCTGCAGGCCTTCGCAGTCGATGCGGCTTCGGTGCTGGTCCGTCCGTAACAGCGTACCGACCAACGGTATGACCGCCTTCGGCGGCCACCCTTCGGGCCGTCGGCAAGCGACGTTAGGACCGGCAAGCCGATCCTTGCGGTACCTACCGGGGCGTGATCCAGCGGTTCGGCAGGTACCAGCGGTGAGATGTCGCGGCGTACACTTTGTGCCATGACCTCTCCTCAGTTCCATGTTGTGTTGTTCCAGCCGGAAATTCCCCCGAACACCGGCAATGTGATCCGCCTCTGCGCCAACACCGGCGCGCAGCTGCACCTGATTGAACCGCTCGGTTTCGACCTGAGCGACAAGCAGCTCAAGCGCGCCGGCCTGGACTATCACGAGTACGCACGACTGCAGGTGCATCCAGACCTGGACACCGCTTTGCAGCGCATTGCCCCCAAGCGCCTGTTCGCCCTCAGTACCCGTGGCAGCGTGCGCTATGACACCCAGCAGTTCGAAGACGGCGACGCCTTCCTGTTCGGCCCGGAGACCCGCGGCCTGCCGCAGGATGTGCTGGACGCGCTTCCGCACGGACGTCGGCTGCGCCTGCCGATGCGCCCGGATAATCGCAGCTTGAACCTGTCCAACACGGTGGCCGTGGTGATGTACGAAGCCTGGCGCCAGAACGGGTTTGCCGGCGGCGTGTAAGAGAGTATCGACCAATGGTCGATACCTACCGATCCGGTAGGGCACGACTGTTGGTCGTGCCGTGCTGATCGTCAGAACGCGTTGATGCCGGTCAGCTCGCGGCCGATCACCAGCTGGTGCACGGTTTCGGTGCCCTCGTAGGTAATCACCGATTCCAGGTTCAGCGCATGCCGGATCGCCACGTGTTCGGTGGTGATGCCCGCCCCGCCCAGCAGGTCGCGGCAGTCGCGGGCGATATCGATGGCCATGCGGCAGTTGTTCCACTTGGCCAGGCTCACCTGCTGCGGCTGCATCTGGCCGGCATCCTTCAACCGTCCCAGCTGCAATGCCAGCAGCTGCGCGCTGGTGATCCGCCGCGCCATGTCGGCCAGCTTGATCTGCGCGCTCTGCGTGGCCGCCACCGGCCGTCCGAACAGCACGCGTTCCTTGGTGTAGCCCAGCGCTTCATCCAGGCAGGCCACCGCCGCGCCGATCGGGCCCCAGCTGATGCCGTAGCGGGCCTGGGTCAGGCAGCCCAGCGGCCCCTTCAGGCCCTGCACGTTGGGCAGGCGGTTGCGTTCGGGCACGCGCACGTTGTCGAAGAACAGCGCGCCGGTCAGCGAGGCGCGCAGGCTCATCTTGTGCTTGATCTCCTGGGTCGTGAAGCCAGGCATGCCCTTTTCCAGCACGAAACCCTGGATGCCGTCATCGGTGTGCGCCCAGACGATGGCGATGTCGGCCACCGGGCCGCTGGTGATCCACATCTTGCTGCCGTTGACCAGCCAGTCGCCGCCGTCACGCACCGCACGCGTCTTCATTGCCGCCGGGTCCGAACCGCCGTGTGCCTCGGTCAGGCCGAAGCAGCCGATCACCTTGCCCGCGGCCATGTCCGGCAGCCAGCGCAGCCGCTGCTCTTCGCTGCCATAGGCGAAGATCGGGTACATGCACAGCGAACTCTGCACCGACACGAAGCTGCGCAGGCCCGAATCGCCACGCTCCAGTTCCTGGCAGATCAACCCGTAGCTGACCGCGTTGAGGCCGCCACCACCGTACTGTTCCGGCAGGGTGCAGCCCAGCAGCCCGAGCGAGGCGATTTCCGGAATCAGTTCGTCCGGGAACCGGCCCTGGTCGAAGGCGTCGCCAATGATGGGCAGCACGCGTTCATCGGTGAAACGCGCCACGCTGGCCTGTACCGCGCGTTCCTCTTCGCTGAGCAGGGAACGGACATCGAACAGGTCATACGGATTCAGGGACATGGCTACCTGGCAGGGAAGAGCAGCAGAGGCGGCTATTGTCCGCGCTCCGCGCCACCCGGCCAAGGCACGGCGCAGCACGGGCCTACAATGGCGACATTCCGTCGCAGAGCCTTCCGCCATGCAGATCCGTCCCGAGCGCGCGACCGATGCCGCTGCCATCCATGCACTGACCCGCGAGGCGTTTGCCAACGCCCCCCACCGCGACGGCACCGAGCAGGACGTCATCGACGCACTGCGCGCGGCCGGCGCGCTATCGGTGTCGCTGGTGGCCGAAGAAGCGGATGCGCTAGTCGGTCATGTCGCCTTGTCACCGGTCACGCTCAGCGACGGCAGCGAAGGCTGGTACGGGTTGGGGCCGATTTCGGTGGCTCCCCTGCACCAAGGCCAGGGCGTAGGCAGCGCATTGATGCGGGCCGCGCTGGCGGCGCTGCAGGAGCGCGGGGCGGCCGGCTGCGTGCTGCTGGGGGATCCGGTGTACTAC
>JAEXNZ010000343.1 GCA_023439425.1 Pseudomonadota bacterium | reverse complement strand
GTCCAGCAGGTCGCCGAAGTCCACGTCCAGTGCATCGCCGAGCGAGACCACGGCAGAGAAGCCCACCGAGCGGTCCACGCCCCACTCCACCAGTGCGGCGGCAATCGCGCTGGATTCGGAGATCAATGCCAGGTCGCCGGCCTGCGGGAAGTGCGCGGCAATGCTGGCATTGAGTCGCGCGTGCGGGGCGATCACGCCCAGGCAGTGCGGGCCCAGGATGCGCAGGCCCTTGGCGCGCGCCGCCGTTTCCACCTGCTCGCCCAGCGATCCGGGTCCGTGGCCGAGCTGGGCGGTCAGGATGATGGCCGCCGATACCCCCAGTTCGGCGGCGGTGGCCACTACCTGCGGGACGATCTGGGCGGGTGCGGTGATCACCACCAGCTCCGGCACCCAGTCCAGGTCTTTGAGCCGCTTGACCGTGCGGATGCCGTCGATTTCGCCGTAGCGCGGGTTGACCCAGGCGACCTTGCCGGGGAAGCCCGTACCGCGCAGGTTGCGCATCACCGCACGGCCGGCCGAGCGTTCGCGCGGGCTGCCGCCGATGACGGCGACCGATTGCGGGCGGAAGACCGATTGCAGGTGGTAGATGCTCATGGCCTTACGTTACACGGGGCGCCGTGACGTGAGGGATGATCTTGCGCAATCCGGGCGGTGACGGTCCGCAGCCACGCAGGGCGTGGCTCTACGGGGGCCGACGATGATCAACCGGCACCGCGCATGGGGCTCCGTAGAGCCACGCCCTGCGTGGCTGCGCCATCCATCACAACAACGTGCCGCTCAAAATCATCGCGGCAATGCTGAAATAGATCACCAGCCCGGTCACATCCACCAATGTCGCCACAAACGGTGCCGACGCACTGGCCGGGTCGAACCCGAGCCGCTTCAACACAAACGGCAGCATCGACCCTGACAACGACCCGAACGTCACAATCCCCACCAGCGCTGCACCAATGGTCAGGGCCAGCAGCTGCCAGTGCTCGCCGTAATCATGCAGGCCCAGCAGCTGCCAGGACACGATGCGGATCATCGCCAGCACGCCGAGAATGGCCCCCAGGGTCATGCCGGTCGGCAGTTCGCGCAGGGCCACCCGCCACCAGTCACGCAGGCGCAGCTCGCGCAGGGCCAGGCTGCGGATCAGCAGCGAGGTGGCCTGCGAACCGGAATTGCCGCCCGAGCTCATGATCAGCGGAATGAACAGGGTCAGCACCACGGCGCGGGCCAGTTCCTCCTCGTAATGCTGCATGGCGCTGGCGGTGAGCATTTCGCCCAGGAACAGCACGCTCAACCAGCCGGCGCGCTTGCGCAGCATTTCGAAGAAGCCGATCTGCATGTAAGGCTTGTCCAGCGCCTCCATGCCACCGAACTTGTGCGCGTCCTCGGTGGACTCCTCGATCAGCGCATCCAGCACGTCATCCACGGTGACGATGCCCAGCACATGCTGTGCCTCATCCACCACCGGAATAGCCAGCAGGTCATGGCGGCGGATCAGGCGCGCCACTTCTTCCTGGTCCAGCAGCGGGTGCACCGCCACCGGGGCGTTGACCTGCGCCACTTCCAGGATCGACTCCTCCGGCAGCCCGGTGATCAGCCGGCGCATGGTCACCACCTGCTGCAGGGCCTGGCTGTGCGGGTCGAGCACGTAGATGGCGTAGACGGTTTCGCGGGTGCGCTCCACCTCGCGGATGTGCTGCAGGGTGCGGCCGACCGTCCAGGTGGACGGCACACTGACGAATTCGGTGGTCATCAGCGCACCGGCGGTGTGCGCCGGGTAGCTGAGCAGTTGCTGGATCGCGCGGCGGGCGTCGGCGTTGAGCAGCGGGATCAGGCGGGCGCGCTCGTCCTCGTCCAGTTCGTGGACGATGTCGGTGGCGCGGTCGTCGGCCATCAGGCCGAGCAGGGCGGCGGCGCGGGCTTCGGGCAGTGCAGCCACCAGCTCGCCGCTGCGGGCCAGCTCAGGCTGTTCCAGCATCTTGACCGCGCGCGGCAACGGCAACGCGGCCAGGGTGTCGGCGGCACGGTTCAGTTCAAGCGTGTTGAGGTATTCCACCGCGTCGGCGGTGTTGAAATCCTGCAGGGGTGCGCTCAGGGCGGCATCGGCCACCAGACGCAGGAGGTCTTTCTGGTTCATGGGTTCGCCTTTGGATCGCGATGCGCGACGCCAACGCTGGCGAACCGTCCCGTGTCAGGCGGTCGCCATCGCTGGCGTCGAGCAAGGTCGAGGTCTACTGTCGCTGGACATGGGTTGGGTTTCCGGATGGGTTGTTCGCTGGAGGCGAAGCATCGGTAGCAGCCGACCGTTGGTCGGCTGGCACCGCGCAGCGGTGTGCCTGCAGCGGCCGGCAGTCTGGACCCCTATAGAGGTGGGGTCAACCCCCGCCACGCCCCTGTTGGGACGCAGTTGAAGGTCGTTGACGCCCCCGGCCGCATAATGGGCACGCGGCAACGGGCCGAGGTTCGGATCCACAGGTTTCCTCATGCATAGCGGTGCCCTCGAACTGGCCCTGGTCCTGCTGCTGGCGGCGGTGATCGCCGTGCCGGTGTTCAAGAAATTCGGCCTGGGCGCGGTGCTCGGCTACCTCGCCGCCGGCGTGGTACTGGGTCCGGACGGGCTGGGCTTCGTGCAGGACGCCGACCGCATTCTGGGCGCGGCCGAGATCGGCGTGGTGATGCTGCTGTTCGTGATCGGGCTGGAACTGTCGCCGTCGCGCCTGAAGGTGATGCGACGTTCGGTGTTCGGGGCCGGTGCGGCGCAGGTGGCACTGTGTGCGGTGGTGCTGGGCAGCTTGTTGCTGCTTGACCACTTCCAGTGGAAGAGCGCGCTGATCGTCGGTATTGCGCTGGCCCTGTCGTCTACGGCGGTTGGGCTGCAGCTGCTGTCCGAGCACAAGGCGCTGAACACCGATTATGGCCGGCTGGGCTTTGCGATCCTGCTGTTCCAGGACCTGATCGCCATTCCGCTGCTGGCGGCCATTCCCCTGCTGGGCGGGGCGAAGAACCAGACCCTGCACTGGAGTGACGTGGCGGTGGCGCTGGGCGCGCTGGCGGTGGTCATTCTGTGCGGGCGGCCCGTGCTGCGCCGGCTGTTCAACATCATTGCGCGCACCCGCAGCCCCGAAGTGTTCACCGCGATGGCGCTGCTGGTGGTGCTGGGCACCGCGTGGTTCATGCAGGAGGCCGGGCTGAGCCCCAGCCTGGGCGCGTTCCTGGCCGGCGTGCTGTTGTCGGATTCGGAATTCCGGCACGAACTGGAATCGCAGATTGAACCCTTCAAGGGCCTGTTGCTGGGCCTGTTCTTCATTGCCGTGGGCATGGGCATCGATCTGGACCGGGTGGTGGCCGAGCCGGGGCTGGTGGCGATTGGCGTGGCTGCGCTGCTGGTGGTGAAGTTCGGCCTGCTGTTTGCCATCGGCAAGGTGGCAAAGCTGAGTACCCGGCATGCGGTGATGCTGGGCAGCGTGCTGTGGCTGGGCGGCGAGTTCGCCTTCGTGGTGTTCAACGAAGCGCAGCGCGTGCACCTGCTGGGCGCGGCCAACCATGACCGGCTGGTGGCGGTGGTGGGGCTTTCGATGGCGCTCACCCCACTGCTGATGCTGGCACTGCTGCGGCTGCTGGGCAGCGAGCACAAGGCCGGCGATGCACGCCCGGCCGATGCGGTGGATACTGACGGCATCCAGCCGAAAGTGCTGATTGCCGGCATGGGCCGCTTCGGCCAGGTGGTGGCGCGCCTGCTGACCGCGCAGAAGATTCCGTTCGTGGCGCTGGAGTCGAACCCGGACACGGTGTCGGACCTGCGCCGCTTCGGCAACAAGTTGTACTACGGCGACCCGACCCGGCCGGAGATGCTGCGTGCCTCGGGCGGCGAGCATATCCGCGTGTTCGTGATCACCCTGGACGACCCGGACGCGAACATGCGCGCCACCCGGCTGATCCGGCGCATGTATCCGCAGGCGGTGGTGTTGGCACGCGCCCGCAACCGCCAGCATGCGTGGCGGCTGATGGACATGTCCGCCGAGCCGTTCCGCGAAGTGTTCGGCACCAGCCTGGAGCTGAGCGAGCGCCTGCTGGTGGCGCTGGGTCTTTCCGCCGATACCGCACGCAACCACGTGCAGCGCTTCCGCGAGCATGACGAGAAGCTGCTGCGCGACCAGTACCTGGTGTATGACGATGAAGCGGCGGTGATCCAGACCTCGCGCGATGCGCGGGCCGATCTGATGCGCCTGTTCGAGGCAGATGCCGGACGCGACGCGAACACGTCAGGGGACGACGACAGATCGCGGGGGTGAGACACAGGTAATGCAGGGCCTGCAAGGTGACGTGCGTCACGTATGCAAGATTTCTGCAACTTGTTTTAGGAACATCATCAGAGACTCGCGGGGCCACTCCCCCACCGTGAGCTCCCCCCGATGCCCATCCTGACCAGCGCCTCGCTGCCGCGGCCGTTGCTGCGCGCCGTTTCCACCCCACTGCCTGCACCACCGCCACGACCGATGCGATCGGTGTCGTTGACGGCCCCGCAGTCGATCAGCAACCAGTCCACCGCGCCCACGCCTGAGCCAGAATCGCCTTATGTAAAGGCGCATGCCCTGCTGAGCTCACCGCTGCAGGACGGTCCACCCGTGCAGCAGGCCTTGGCCGGGCTGATGCGCGGCGACCTGCCGGGCGACGATGTCGTGCGGCTCTTGGCCCTCGCCCACCTGCCATGGGGCCGTGCACACGCCGCGCTGTTTGGCGACGCCTGTCCGTTGGCACCGCACACGCTGGTGCTGATGCTGCATGCGTTGTTCACCATCCCCGACAAGCAAGGCCAGCAGCTCGTGCCGCTGCTGCGCAGGCACGCTGAGTCGCGCAGCCTTGCGCAATGGACGACGGTGTTGAGCCAATCCCGCCATGCGCATCAGGGCGCACTGAAGCTGCGTGCACTGGACGACGTCCGCGACCTCGATGCAATCACCTCGCAGCTGGACGAGATGCTGCCGGTGGCAGGAATGAACGAGGGACAGGCCGCGCTGGCACTGCTGCACACCCTGCTGCCCGCGTGGTCCGGCAAGCAGCAGCGCGCCTTGTATGGACTGTGGCTCAAAGACAGTGCGGGCTGGTCGTTGCCGGATGCCGCACTGCGCGCGCGCGACCTTCAGGCGGAGCCGCCGGCTCGGCCGGTTACCGATGTACTGCAGGCACTGGAAGCAGAACGTAGGCGGGACCGGCCACCTGCAGTCACGGGTAGCGTTGCCGACGCCGTGGTCGGGTTGTTGAACCAGTGGTGTGGCGAGGACGCGCTGGCGACGGCCGACCGCACACTGTCGCTCGGTGCGTACGTGTCTGGAGGCGCGTGGCTGCCCCATTACGCGCCTCACGGCCCCGTTGTGCAGCACCGTGCGGGGCTGCCGCTGGTATCAGCAGCAACCACGCCACGGGGACTCGCCTCCAAGCGCTTGTCCGACCTGGACCAGCGCCTGCAGGAGCAGTCGTTGCGCAGGGACTACTACACGGGCCAGATGCAGCAGATGGTGGCCTGGCAGCTGTCCCGCCCCGTTGAGATGTCTGCACCGGCCTCCACCGCGCGGCGGCCAGCCTCCGCGCCGCCGGTGCCGCGCAACAGCACCGGTAACGCATCGAATGCCGACGCGTTGGAGCTGTTTGCGCTGCCGGATCATCTGGATTCACCCGGACGCCTGACCCCGCTGGGGGCGCGCCCGTCGATGCAGGGTCTTTCCACGCCGCGCTCCTCGGGTGTGGACGCCGCGCCGCTGCAATCGCTGACAACGACGGTCAACAGCACCACGCCACCGCCCAGCGCGGACGAGCTGATGATCAGCAAGGAAATCGAAAGGATCGAAGCCCAGCTCCCACAGTGGCTGAAGGACGCGCCGTTGGAAGAGCGAAACTACCTGCAGACACTGAGCGATCTACATAGCGCGTGGGAGGACGTATGGATCAGCCTGATGGCGCAGGTGGACTCGCTGGAGACCTACACCCACGACGCGCTGGCCAAGGCCTTGAACGCCACCGGACCCGGCCAGGGCTTCGACCCCGCTACCGTGAATGTAACGGTCACCGAACGCCGCTGGCCAGACCCGGAGTTTCCCGGTGCCTTCCTGGATGCCCCGGTGGTGTGGCCGGTGCCGCCCGGCGGCATCGAGCCGGTGCTGACCGAGCGCACGGTGTCGCTGGTCGAGTTCGCCATCGGCAACATCGCGCAGCGCTGGCTGCTGGGCCCGGACCACGACGTGTCGATGGAACGCCACGTCAACGGCAGCACGCGAGCGCTGAGCGAGAAGGAGGTCACAGCTGTAGTTGACCTCGTTCGAACGCTGGATGTGGGCAGCAGCTACCCGGACTACCTGCGTGACACCCTGCTGTGGCCGCTGTCGCCGCTGGCCGGCCCGTTGCGCCAGGCCTGGGTGCACAGCAACGGCCTGCTGTTGGAAGCCGCGCTGCAGGCGGCGCGGCTGGAAGGCTCTACGTTTCCCAAGGACTACTACACCTATCTTGACCCGGTCAGCGGTCACGACCTGGTGTCGCGCATGCTCGAGCATGTGCTGCAGTATCCGGACGAGCGTACCCGGCCGATGCTGGACACCTACACACCCTATGTGTACGCGCTCAAGATCGGCTACGCGGATTCGCCACTGGGCACGCTGCTTGGCGATGTCGGCGGCTGCCGGGTCAATGGCGTGTGGGTGGTGCAGATGGATGCGCCCGGACGCGGGCTCACCCCGGTGCTGGTGATCACACCAGGTGCACCGGACGGGAAGATCATCCGGGTGTACGACGACATGCAGGCCGCAAAATCAGATCCGTACTGGCGCACTGAGGCCGGCTATGGCTACCTGGAGAAACGCATGTCGCGCAAGGACCAGCGGCGCGCGGGCGGACTGGCCTTCGGCGACGACCCGGTGAAGAGCCGCATGCCACGACACCCCAGCCGCTTCACCGCCGACAAGGTGCAGCTGGAGCGCATCCAGGGCGACTTCCTGCACGAAGCGTTCGAGTACATGGCGCACACCATGATCCGCGACGGCGCGTCAGCGTCGACCACCACCGCCGAGGTCGACTGGTCGGCTGCATTGTCGGCCAGCTTCGACGTTGCGTTGACGCTTGACGAAGTGACCAGTCCTCTACCACTGGGCACCATCTTGGGCAAGTTGAAGCTGTTGCTGAAGCCGGGCAGCTGGTTTGATGCAGTTACGCCCACAGTAAAAGTGGGGCAGAGCCTGCAGCGCGGCAAGGACATCACCGGGCGCAAGCTGCCGTTCTCTCGCATTGTAAAGGTGAACGGCCGCATTGGTTTTCTGGCCGGCCCACCCGGCCCCCCCCCCAGCGCACCGAACTGGGCGCAGCTGGATCAGCTGCAGGACCGCAGCAGCACGCTGGTGCACCCCCCGGCGCGGCAACTGAGTCTCCCCGACGAGCGCGAACTGCGACGCATGGAAGTGCGCGAGCTGGACCGCCTGAAGGAAGAGCTGACTGCGCTGAAGGGTGCCTACAGCGGCCCGTACGAGTTCGACATCAACAGCCACCGCGAAACCTGGTGGCCCTACATGGACGGCGTGCCGGAGCTGTCGGGTCTGAACGATGCCGAGCGCTCGCAGTACGTGGCGTATCTGCTCAGCCAGCGCGAAGCGAGCGCGGTCAGCAGCATGCTGCGCAGCTTGAGTACCGTAGGCGTTCAGAAGGCCAGCCTCCCCTTCCGCGCGATGCACGGGCGTGCGATTGCACTGGTGGAGGGCGGCCGGGCGGGGCCGTCCACGGCGGTGCAGCCTGCACCCGGATCGGCTACGGGCAGCAGCCTCACCAGCCCGACCAAGAAGCTTTCAGATGGAACGGGGAGCGGATCACCGAAGAAGCCGCGTCTGTCGCAGCCACTGCAGGACGCCGGCGGCTCGGTGCCGCCTCCCTCCGATTTCCGGTTCGAAGTGGTGCCTCGCGACCAATGGCCGCCGTCGCTCTTCCACTACACAACGCGGGAGAACTACAACAAGATCATGAGCGACGGCGGCATCAACCCCAGCGATGTGAATCCCATGGGTAAGACCGGAAAGGGTCCGGCACCACGGATCGTATACGTCACCCCACTGGTACCGGAACTGGGCCGCACGCAGCTGGAACCCCGGTTGTTCGGCAGAAGTTCCCACGGGTTCGGGACCGCCAAGCTCGAGTGCGCTATCGAGATGAAGACAGAACACTTCTCCCACGATACCGTGGTGACCCGATACACCGGCACGCACAGTGACGTCTGGACAGTGGGCCCGCCCGGAGGCGGCTATATCGCGCTACGCGTTGCGGAAGGCGAGGCGTCGGTCCTGGTAAAACCGGTGGCCGGAAGCGAAAACGTCCCATGGTGATCCCACGCAACGCAGTGGGTGGAGCGGTGCCAATGGCA